>JBDHHK010000154.1:0-10888 GCA_039589395.1 Gemmatimonadota bacterium | reverse complement strand
CTGACGGGAATGGACAAACTGATCCAGGAGAAGGTAGGTGTTCCCACCCTCGACGGTGTGGTCTGCGCGCTGATGTTAGCCGAAGGTCTGCTGCGTTATGGCACTTCGACGAGTAAGATGTTGGGGTATAACCCAGAGTGGTGAATTATGAATATCCAATTATCCAAATATCCAACAACGAAAGATGAATGCTGAAGTGGTCTATGGTGCCGCGTCACTTCGTCATTGGATATTCCGTGTTGGATATTCGATATTCAAGGGTCGGCCCTCCACGATCTAGCCTGTGCCATCTCCGATTCTCAACGTACTGAGGAGCCCTGCATAAATGAAAGATTCCATCCACGCCGCCGCCGAATCCTCACGCGACGAAATGGCCTCCCTCCTCCGTGAGATCGTGGCGATTCCATCGCCCGGTGGGCAGGAAGGCGCTGTGGTCGAACGGCTTCAAGCAGCGATGGTCGAGTTTGGCTACGACGAAGTCCGGATCGATGCGATGGGCAACCTGCTTGGGCGTATCGGCTCAGGAGATCGTCTCATTGCCATTGACGGGCATTGTGACACGGTAGGGGTCGGTGATCCTGACGCCTGGGAAGTCGATCCGTTTGCAGGCGACTATAGGGACGGCGTCATCTACGGGCGTGGGGCGGTAGACCAAAAAGGTGGCCTAGTGTCTGCACTCTTCGCCGGGAAGATATTGAAGGAATTGGAAATCTCCGAGAGTTTCTCGCTGTTGGTGATTGCTTCAGTAAACGAAGAAGACTTCGAAGGTGTCTGCTGGCAACACCTCGTGATGGAAGAGAAGCTCGCACCCGAGGTTGTAGTGCTCACCGAGCCAACCAACCTCGAAGTGAAGGTCGGGCAACGCGGTCGAATGGAGATGAAGATCAGAACACGGGGTGTGTCGTGCCATGGCTCCGCACCGGAACGAGGCGACAATGCGATCTACAAGCTCGCTCCTATCATTCGGGACGTTGAAGAACTACACGAAAGGCTCGAGAGCTCGTCGGTGCTCGGCAAGGGAAGCATTTCTGTGACCGATGTGCGCTCCACCGCGCCATCGCTCTGTGCAGTGGCTGATTCGGCGACGTTGCACTTGGATCGGCGGCTCTCTGAGGGCGAAACGCTGGAATCTGCGGTCCGCGAGGTGCGTGACCTCCCCACAGTAAAAAAAACGGGCGCTCAGGTGACCATTCCGAGGTACGAGATCGCGACGCATACGGGTTTCGAAAAGCTCGTCGAGGCATATTACCCAACTTGGCTCATGGATAAAGACGACCCTGCCGTACGCACGGCGCTACAGGCTCACACTAACCAGTTCGACGAACAGGCCACGCTGGGTGTGTGGCAGTTTTCGACAAATGGAGTTGCCACTAAGGGGATGTACGGCATTCCGACGATCGGATATGGCCCTGGAAGAGAAGAGCACGCCCATACTCGGGACGATCAAGTTCGCGTCGACGACTTGGTAAAAGCGGCAGAGTTCTACACTGCGTTCGTGCTCAATCAGATCGCAACTGAGCCTCGCGCAAACGGTGGCCTCGGGCCAACCGGAACTCGCTGAAGTGTGGGAGTTCTCCGATACTTGACTTGGTCGCTGCTGATGGTGACCTTTTGATCCCTCAATTTACCCTTATGGGGAATTCCAATTAGAAATTTGGCTACGAGACAACAAGAAGAACCAGTCTCAGGTTCTCTGGTAATGAAGGAGAAAAGCTCGTGATAATCTCGGTACCAAAAGAGATCATGCCTGGCGAACGGCGCGTGGCGCTTACACCTGATGTGGTGAAGCGGCTGGTCGGCGCCGGCGCGACGGTACGACTGGAAACGGGTGCGGGAATCGAAGCGTCGTATCCCGACGAAGCTTACACGAAAGTCGGTGCGGAAATCGTCAGTGACGCAACAGCTGCCTGGAAGGACTCCGACATTGTGGTGAAAGTTCAGCCTCCGATACTGGATCCGGCAGCGGGTGGCAACGAGCTGGAGTCTATCAAGGAAGGTGCGGTTCTGATCTCCATGATGCAGCCGTTTACGAACCTCGAGCTGGTCAAGGAAGTGGCCAGTCGAGGCGTGACTGGGTTCGGATTGGAAGCACTGCCGCGAATCACGCGTGCCCAGTCGATGGACATCCTTTCGTCGATGGCCACGGTCGCCGGCTACAAGGCCGTCCTTTTGGGTGCGGCCGCGACAGGCAAACTGTTCCCGATGCTGACGACTGCCGCAGGTACAGTGGTACCGGCGCGGGTGCTGATTCTGGGCGCCGGTGTCGCCGGGCTGCAGGCAATCGCCACAGCTCGCCGCCTCGGGGCCGTAGTCAAGGCGTTCGATGTCAGGCCAGAGGTGAAGGAGCAGGTTGAGAGTCTGGGTGCCGACTTCCTCGCGACTGAAGTGTCGGAAGAAGGCTCCGGTGAAGGCGGATACGCCAAGGAGCTGTCTGAAGAGCAACAAAAGAAGAATTTGGAGCTAATCGCCGGCTCATTGAGGGAAATGGATGTGGTTATCACGACTGCGCTGATTCCTGGTAAGCCGGCTCCTCTGCTCATCACCGAGGAGATGTTGGGCAAAATGAAGCCGGGTGCAGTGGTGGTGGACCTTGCGGCTGAGATGGGCGGCAACTGCGCGGGAACCAAAGCAGGCGAAGAGGTAATGTCGCACGGCGTGAAGATACTGGGGCCGTTAAACCTTCCCTCCAGCACACCTGAAGACGCGAGCCGTATGTTTTCACGCAACATCCAGTCGTTCCTACAGGGGATAGTGAAGGACGGGGAACTCAACCTGGACTTTGAAGATGAAGTCGTTAGCGGAACATGCATCACTCACGAAGGGAAAGTGGTGCACGAAACCGTGAAGAATGCTATTGAAGGGAGTGCGTCATGATAGAGGGTCTCGTTGAGCTGTTGGTTGTCTTCGTGCTCGCGATGTTCGTCGGGTTCGAGGTGATCACCAAGGTGCCGCCGACGCTGCACACGCCGCTCATGTCCGGATCCAACGCGGTCTCCGGAATCACGATTCTCGGCGCAATGGTAGTCGCCGGACGTGGTGACACGAGGGTTGCTGCGATCCTGGGACTCGTGGCGGTCATCTTTGCCATGATCAACGTCGTTGGCGGATACATGGTCACCGACCGGATGCTCGCGATGTTCAAGGGCAAGCGTGAGAGGCAGAAATGATCGAATCCATTACCAAACTGGTCTATCTGGCGGCGGCGGTCTGTTTCATCATCGGTCTGAAGCGCCTCAGCCATCCGGCGAAAGCCCGGTCGGGCAACGCGATTGCGGCAACTGGAATGTTGGTTGCAATCGTCACGACGCTGTTCAATCAAGAAATCCTGAGCTTCCAACTCATCATCATTGGTATGATCGTCGGCTCCGCGATCGGCGTTGTTTTCGCTCGTGCGGTCAAGATGACGTCGATGCCGGAGATGGTGGCACTGCTAAATGGCTTCGGAGGTGCCGGGTCAGCTCTAGTAGCCAGCGCGGAATATGTGCGATACATGACCTTGGGTCAGTCGCCACCGGCAGACGTCGCCGTAACGATCCAGCTCAGTATACTGATCGGTAGCGTGACATTCTCCGGCAGTATCATCGCCTGGGGCAAGCTCCAGGAGGTCATCACGGGCTCGGCGGTTACCTACCCGCTCCAGAAGACTCTGAACGGGCTGCTGTTTGCGGTGTTGTTGGGCCTCATTATCTGGCTTGCTGGGTGGTTTCCCAACCCACAGATGCTCATCGTGTTCGTTGTCCTATCACTGATCCTCGGCGTACTGTCGGTGATTCCGATCGGTGGCGCTGATATGCCCGTCGTAATTGCGCTGCTCAACTCCTACTCCGGGTTGGCGGCCGCTATGACTGGTTTCGTGATCGACAACCACGGTCTGATCATCGCCGGTGCTTTGGTCGGCGCATCTGGGATCATCCTGACGGCGATCATGTGTAAGGCCATGAACCGGTCGCTTGCAAACGTTTTGTTTGGAGCGTTCGGCGCTGGAGCGGAAACGGGAACGTCGGTGCTCGTCGCCGGCCAGGCCATCGACCAGCCGATCAAGCAGATCACTGCCGATGATGCCGCGATGCTCATGGCGTATGGGAAACAGGTCGTGATCGTGCCGGGCTACGGAATGGCTGTTGCGCAGGCCCAGCATGAGGTCCGCGAACTCGCGGAGTTACTCGAGAAGAAGGGAGTCACAGTCAAGTATGCGGTGCACCCGGTGGCAGGACGTATGCCGGGACACATGAACGTGCTACTTGCTGAGGCAAACGTTCCGTACGAAGAGCTGTACGAGATGGATGCCATCAATCCGGAGTTCGAGCAGACCGATGTTTCTCTGGTGATCGGCGCGAACGACGTCGTAAATCCGGCCGCTCGCAGCAATCAAGCGAGCCCACTCTATGGGATGCCGATTCTCGATGTCGACAAATCGCATGCTTGTATCGTAATGAAACGCAGCATGCGCCCCGGTTTCGCAGGAGTCGACAACGAACTCTTCTTTGCGACCGCAACGTCGATGCTGTTCGGCGATGCGAAGGACTCGCTGAAGAATCTGATTGCGGAGGTGAAGGAGCTGTAGTAGGGCGGTAGGCGGAAAGGCGGTAGGGCGGTAGGTGGCGGGAAATGGCCACCTGCCGCCTTTCTCATCAATGATTCCTGAGGCGGTTGCGCGGAGGCCGACACACCACGCCTTCACGATATCTTTATTATCGTACCGATATATTACATTGTTGGTGTCGCCACGCCACCGAAGTCCAATAACCCAGCGACGAAAGAGCATCATGAAACAAGTCACTACCCTTGCTGTAAAACTTGCCGTAACGGCGTCGGCGATGGTGAGCCTTCCACTTCTTTTTTCAGGCTGTAGCCGCAGCGTTCCGCCTCCGCCCGAGCAGATTCTCGCCGACATCCAGTACCTCGCGGACGATGCTCGGGAGGGACGTGGGTTGGGTACGGCTGGCCTGGACGCCGCCGCAGAGTACATTGCCGGTCGCTTTCGCGAGGTGGGCCTGCAACCGGCCGGCACAGACGACTACTTCCAACCGTTTCGAGTTGATTCGACGGCGCCGGCCCTTGCCCACTCGGGCATTGGTGCGGTGGAAGTGAAGAATGTCATAGGTATCCTACCCGGCCAAGGAGAGCTTTCCCGCCAAGCGGTTGTTGTCGGTGCGCATTACGATCACCTGGGGCTCGGTGGATCATCGAGCCTGGAGCCGGACAGCGTGGGTGTGGTCCACAACGGTGCAGACGACAACGCATCGGGAGTTGCTGCCTTGATCGAAGTTGCCCGACTTATTGCGGGTGTAGAAACGCCAGAACGGCGGACGGTCGTTTTCGTCGCGTTTACTGGAGAAGAAACCGGGCTGCTCGGCTCCGATTACTACGTGAAGAACCCTGTGCGCTCGACTGACTCCACATTTGCCATGATGAACTTCGACATGGTGGGGCGCCTCAACGAGAACACGCTCATCGCGATCGGGACCGGCTCCGCAACAGAGCTTCCGATGCTGCTCGACTCACTGAACGCTGAGGCGCAGTTCGACCTGGCAACCCAAGAGGATCCCTGGGGCCGAAGCGATCACTCCTCATTCTATGGCGCGTCGATGCCAGTCGTACACCTGTTCACCGATAACCATGTAGACTACCACCGACCCAGCGACGACTGGGACAAGATCGATTCGGCAGGTATCGTACGGATTACCGAATACGCCGCTGATTTGACGTGGGCCTTCGCGACGAGGGCGGATCGACTCACCTTTGTCGACGTGCCTCGGCCAGAGCCCACGGGAGGCATGGGGAATGGAGCATGGCTCGGCTCCATTCCGGACATGAGCGGATCGCCTGGGGGCGTTCGATTCAACGGAGTGAGGGCCGGTAGTCCAGCAGATTCCGCCGGCCTCCAAGCAGGCGACATTCTCGTACGGCTCGGTGACCAGGCAGTAAACGATCTCTACGACATGACAGCAGCGCTGCGTGCTCATTCTCCTGGCGATCGCGTTACGGTAGTGGTCTTGCGAGATGGCGAGCGGATCGAGAATACGGTAACTCTGGGCCGACGCGGCGGCTGACCGGCGCGGAAACCTCTACATCTGTATCGGCCGTGTTTGACGCCGAGGATCCAGGCTCAATGGCTCGCGTTCTACATGCCGCAAGCAACGGAGGTTCACTTTGACCACGAAAACTAGGGTGAAGCTGCTTGCAGTCGTCGGAACTGCCTTAGCTCTCTTGATGGGTGTTGTTGCAGGGATGGCGTTGACCGAAGATGTGAGGCCCATTCGCCCGGGAAGCAGGGCTCCAGACTTCCGGGCCGTGAACCTGGCAACAGGGGACACGGTATCGCTCAGAGACTATGCAGGTGAAGTCATCCTGCTGAACCTTTGGGCCACTTGGTGTGCCCCCTGTGTGGTGGAGATGCCATCCATGCAGCGGCTGCACGAAAAACTGGGCCCCAGAGGCCTGAAAATCGTGGCCGTCAGTGTTGACACTAGTGAATCTGACTTCGTGACGCGCTGGGTGGAGGAGAGAGGCCTAACGTTTCACGTGTTGCACGATCAGTTCGGGGCCATCAACAAAGACTACCAGGCGACAGGCTGGCCAGAAAGCTTCGTCATCAACAGAGATGGCGTAATTGTCAAGAAGTTTTGGGGCCCTGCAGAATGGGACGACGCAATCGTATCGGCCGTCTTCGAACGTTTGCTTGGGCTCCCCCAGAATGCAGGCCAACGCTAGAGGAGCAGCCTGCAGGATGGGAGGGTGTATACGGATCGTGATTCTTTTGACGTCGTGTTGTTGCAGTTTGTGTGCTACACTTTGAGACTACGGTTGAGAAATGACCAAACAAGAAACGCTCTCTCGAACTCTTCGGCTTGGCTGGGCTCTGACACTGAGCGCGTTGCTGGGATTGGTGGCCGTGTACGTGCGAGCGGCATACTTCACTCCCATTGAGATTACCCAGGGACCTGCCCAAAAGATCTTCTACGTGCATGTCCCGTCTGCGTGGGCCTGCTTAGTCGCGTTTGCCGTTACCGGGATTCTGAGTCTGCTTTATCTGTGGCGTAGGACCTTGAAGCTTGATGCCATCGCCGCCGCATCGGCCGAAGTCGGTCTGGCCTTTGGCGTAGTCATGCTCACTACCGGTCCGATATGGGGGAAGACGGTCTGGGGCGCGTGGTGGTCATGGGATGCGCGTTTGACGTCAACGCTCTTTCTCTTTCTGCTCTTCATTGGCTACATGGTTCTTCGTGGCGCTGTCACTGACCCTGAAACGAGAGCGCGATTTTCTGCTGTCATAGGGGTGTTGGCGCTCGTCTTGGTGCCGTTTATTTACTTCTCGGTCTATCTGTTCCGGACCCTCCACCCGGAACCGCCAGTTCTCAGGGCGGGAGCACCCACGCTTCCGGGTTCGATGCTCGTGACACTGTTGTTCTCGGTGTTCGTATTTACGGTTCTCTATGTCGGCTTTCTTATGCTTCGTTACGCCCTGTCGATTCTGCGGGAGCTGCGCGAGGAGGAGGAGGCTCATGGGATATCCTGACAACGCTGCGTACGCGGTGGTGGGATATATGATCACTTCGGTGGTAGTGCTGGCGTACACTGTCTCTCTGTACATTCGCATTCGGATGGAGCGGTGAACGGGCTTCAACAGATCCGAACGCTGCGAGGCATCCAGACGATCTTTCTGTCAATGTCATCTTCACGCCGGCTATGCAGCTGACGATATGTTGCATTGGGCGAAGAAGCAGGCGTCTCCGTTACACTGCAGATGGGGGAAGGGGCGCAAGGTAACACTCAGTACCCTGGTTTTGCGTCTTACGAGTACATCACGATCAATCCGTAGTTCCGCGGAGCAACCTACCTGGGCGGCGAGCTAGAGCGCTCGCAAATGGGTTCCTGGAGGGCATACTCCGGGAGCCTTTCTCATATTGTCAGGACAAACATCGCCACCATCAACTACGACATGGCGCACCTTCACAGCTACGAACATATCTTTGAACCATGGACCTGACTGTCCCGAATGAGGCGGCCGCAGAACTCGCTACGGTGTTTCTGCAGGCAGTGGTTACAATTGCCCTTGCGGTGTTGTGCGCGTTTCTGTACGTGCATTACCGCAAACTGTACTTCGCCTTCTGGTCACTTGCGTGGTGCGTATTCGCGCTGCGGCTCGGCGCCATCATCAGCTTCATACTGACCGAGAATCTTTACTGGCTCTACTGGCACCAAGTGATGACAGGCTTGACGGCCTTGGCAATGCTGTGGGCGGCTCTGGTTTTCCATCGCCAGCCGCGTTGGCGCTCCCGATACCTGGCCTTAGTGCTGTTCCCACCGCTGTGGTCCTATTTTGCCATCTACCGGCTGGACAACTTCATGTTGGCGGCGTTACCGGCCGTCTTGTTCCTTAGCGCGGCGACTGTGTGGGCCGGGTGGGTTTTCTTGCGCCACCATCGACAAGTGAAATCGATCGGCGCTGCCTCATTGGCGGCCACCCTCATTCTCTGGGGTATACATCACCTGGACTATCCATTCCTTCGCGCGCGTGGCGTGTGGAACCCCTGGGGCTATTACCTGGACATTCTCTTCGTGTTGGCGATGGGTGCGGGCTTTTTCCTTCTGGTACTTGAGGAGCAGCATAGGGGCCTCGCGACCCTGTCAGCGCTATCGGCCGACCTACAGAGCGTGGGCAGTGGTTCGGCGCAAGGCGTTCTCAGTCGCCTCCTACAGAGGCCACTCAGCCTTGCGGGCGTGAGTGGCAGTGCAATGTACCTGCTGGACAACGCAATGGGGCGCATCGTAGAGGGAGCAGGAGTGTGCGAAGGTTGGACAAACAAAGAACCGATTGGCGCAGCCGCCCGCGCGATCGATGGCGCCCTCGCGTCTCGGCAACCGGAAATCAGCCGTGACCCCCTGCACACAGCCGCTGATGAGGGCCCAAGGTTTGCCTACGCGGCCGCGCTGCCGGTCTTTCAGGGCGATACCGTGCGCGGAGCATTGGTTATTGTCGGCGACGCGCGAGACCCGTTTGCTGCGCTCGACACCAGGTTTCTGGTCGCATTGGGACAGCAGGTAGGAGCGGCGTTGGAGAGCGCGGACCTGTACAGGCGGCTGGAGGCGCGAACGGCCGAACTGGAACGACTGACGGCTCGAATGGTCGAGCAGCACGAAGAAGAACGACGACGACTGTCGCTGGAACTCCACGACGAGACAGCTCAGGTCCTTTCCGCGGTTAAGCTTCTCCTTGGCGTGTTGAGGGAGCGCATCGATCCGAATCTTCAGGAGAACCTGGATCGGGCACTCGCGCTAGTGGACGAGGGAATTCGCAGCATCCGCAACGTGACCAGGGATTTGCGGCCGGCGCTGCTCGATGACCTCGGTCTACTGCCGGCGCTGAGGGCGCTCATTGCGGAGTTTGGTGGACAGAGCGGCAAGGATACCCGGTTTGAAACGCCCGATCATTTCCCTGCTCTCTCACATGAGGCGGAGCTAGCGATGTTCCGGGCTTTGCAGGAAGGTCTAGCTAATGTGGCAAGGCATGCCGGAGCCGAATCCGTATCTGTGGTGCTCGATGCTGAGGCTGACCGGATCGTGCTAGAGGTATCCGATGATGGACAGGGCCCTCCTGAGGAAAGCTTCGAACACCTCGAGCGGCGGGGACGCATGGGCCTAGCTGGAATGCGCGAGCGAATCTCCGCTCTCGGCGGGTCCGTCTCTACTGACGGAACCCCGGGCAACGGACTCACATTGCGGATAGAGCTACCGCTTTCCGAGGAGACGCGACGTGAGTGATTCGATCATTCGAGTCCTGGTCGCGGACGATCATGCGGTCGTGCGTGAGGGTGTTCGTAAGGTGCTGTCAGATGAGCACGGGTTTAACGTTGTAGGCGAGGCCGAGGACGGTATGAAGACTCTGGCGCTTGCTGAGCAGCACCGGCCCGACGTCATCGTCCTTGATCTCACGATGCCTGGCGAGTCGGGGCTTGAGATAGCGGCCAGGTTGCGCGATGCTGTGCCGGAGAGCCGGCTCCTGATCCTCACCATGCACGAGCGTGGCGAGTATGTGTTAGAGGCCGTCAGGGCTGGCGCGCTCGGGTATGTCCTGAAGGACGCCGGTCCCGACGAACTGCGCGACTCAGTAAGGGCTGTATTCCGCGGAGAAGAGTTCTTCAGCCCACGGGTCGCTGCAACAATGAGTGCCGCCCTTCGGAGCGAGTTAGCTCGCGAGCACCGTCAAGGTCTATTAAAGGGTCTCAGTCCGCGCGAACGTGAGGTACTCGCGTTAGTCACCAATGGTAAGACCAACAAGGAGATCGGTGCTGAGCTGGGTATCAGTCCAAGGACAGTTGAGAGCCATCGTGAGAGCTTGGTCAAGAAGCTGCGAATCCGTACCGTTGCAGAACTCACGCGCTTCGCGGTAGAGACGGGCCTGGTCAATCTCTAGGTCACATACTCAGTAAGAATACGGATTCTCCACCCCGGAGAGTTCCGAATACAACTCCCCATCGTGTGACAGTAGCTTGGTGATCAAGTGCCTCCGTCGCGCGACATCACTCAAGCCGCGGCGTCCCCTTCACATCACGACCATGGATGGGTAATAACATGAGAAGTCTCCGTGATTCATGCAGTGCGATCATCGTTGCCGCAATCACTACGGCCGCAATCGTTACGGCGTTATCGGCTCCCGTCGCGGCACAGAACGGCATCGGTGCAGACACCACCAAGGCAGATAGTGGCAAGGTGGTGCGACTGACACCCTACACCATCACTGCAACTCGGACGGCAAAGCGGGTGTTCGACGCGCCGCAGCCCATATCTGTGATTGACGAGTCGAGAATACGGGAGACCAACCCGAACACGATCGCCGACCTGTTCCGGTCCCAGGCTGGTCTCGATGTAACTGGTGTCGGAGCAA
>JBDHHK010000153.1:0-10990 GCA_039589395.1 Gemmatimonadota bacterium | reverse complement strand
TGCCGGAATCAACAGTAGATCGCTACCGGCAAGAAACGCCTTCACAACTGTCTCGCCGACACCATACTTGCTGACTATCGCTCCCATCGTGAGCGCATCTGTCACCACCATACCGTCGAACCCGAGCGAGTCGCGCAGGATTCCGGTCATCACTGCCGGAGATAAAGTGGCGGGGGGTGGATCGGAAGCGCCGTCGATGCACGGAAGTGCTATATGGGCCGTCATGACCGCCGTTACCCCCGCGTCGATGGCCGCGCGGAATGGCACGAGTTCGATCTTGTCGAGACGGTCCCAGCACGCGGAGACTACCGGCAGGTTGATATGGGAGTCGCTTTCCGTGTCACCGTGGCCGGGGAAATGTTTTGCGGTGGTGAACATTCCATGCTCGTTCGCACCACGGATGTATGCCGCGATGAGCCTGGCCGTGGACTCCGGATCTTCACCGAACGAACGCGTGTTGATGATCGGATTGTCGGGATTGTTGTTGACGTCCGCCACCGGCGAGTACGTCATATGGACACCAACTGCTCGACCTTCGAGCGCGGTAATTCGACCAAGCTGGTACGCGTCCAATTCGCGATCCGTCGCACCTATGCCCATTGCCATTGGAAAGGCTGTACCTCCAACAAAACGCATTGCGGAACCCCATTCCAGGTCGGCCGCGATCAGCAGTGGCAACCTCGATCTTCTCTGCAGTGCGTTGAGCTTTGCCGCGGCGTCAATAGGGGAGCCGATCGAGATTATGATCCCACCGAGCTGAAGCGAATCCACCCAGTAACTGATTCTGTCGAACTCCCTTGTGCCGATCGCTGTGTAGTCGCCCAGTAACCAGGGCATGACGAGCTGGCCAATCTGTTCTCTCAGAGTCAGCGAGCCAAGTAGTGAATCGATTGAGCTGACGCGTACGCTACTAGGAGGTACCTCCAGTTCTGGGAGGTTTGCCCTCGGAGTTGGTGCTATGGGAGGCGCTTCGATGGTCGGAGAACTTCTTCCACACGCCATGGTCGCCAACGACATGCAGACTAGAACAATCCAATTGGCTTTTCGCATTTTCCGCATTTGGGTTGAGGTCATGTAATAGAATAAGCATTTGTGGGACCGATAGTTACTTTATGGTCACCATGCGACACGACAGTTCCTGCGTCCACACGCCCTTCTACCGGGAATCCCGGCGGAGATATTCGAAAGTGACGTGTTTGGGGGCGATCGTGCTGAGTTCGAGCGCGTTTGTGTGCGCGACTCCCGCTCCCGAAACGGGGCTGGTTCGACCCGGGATAGAGGTGCTGTTGACCGATTCGGCTATTCTGACCGCCGACCGTCGAGTGGGGCTGTTGACCAACCAGACAGGAGTGGATAGTCGTGGGATCGGCGACGTCGAAGTCTTGCTGAACGCCGGCATTGACCTCACGGCAATATTCAGCCCGGAACACGGTTTTCGCGGCCATCTCGACGCAGAAAACATAGGGCACATGACCGATTCGGCCACGGGCCTTCCGATATTCAGTCTCTATGGAGAACGGCGAGCACCCACTAGAGAGATGTTTGCCTTGATAGATGTGCTGCTAGTCGACCTCCAAGATATTGGGGCCCGGACCTACACTTACATCTCTGCGGCACTGAATGTTATGGAGGCCTCGGTCGAAAAGGGTGTGCCGGTCGTGATACTCGACAGACCAAACCCGATCGGTGGCGAAGCAGTTCAGGGCCCGATGCTAGATCTCGCGTTCTCAACATACGTGGGAATGCTACCAGTGCCGCTTCGTCACGGCATGACAATGGGAGAGCTGGCGCTCCTCGGTAACTCTGCACTCGATATCGGTGCAGACCTCTCTGTCGTCCCCGCGGGTGGATGGCAGCGCAATCTGTGGTTCGACGATACTGATCTACCATGGGTGAAACCTTCCCCCAACATGCCGGACCTCGAGAGTGCGAGCCACTACCCTGGAATGGTGCTCTTCGAGGGTTCAAATGTGTCGGTCGGACGCGGTACGCCAATGGCCTTTCAGGTTTTGGGTGCGCCGTGGTTTGATCCGCCGGCATTGCTTTCCAGACTCCAGGATGAGCCGGGCGTGAGTGTTTACGACACGACGTTCACCCCTTTGGAACCAGCCGACAGGAAGTATGGCGGTCAGTTGCTTCCGGCGCTGAGATTCCTCGTCACCGACAGGGCCGTTTACGATCCGACTCGCCTTGCGATCAGGGTGTTCGCCACCGCGAGGGATACGCACGGAGACTCTCTGCAGCTGCGGCCCGGGCTAGATCGTCTAGCAGGGTCGACTGCCTTGAGATCGTGGATCGAAGCCGATGGCGAATGGGAAACCATGTATTCGTCTTGGGAAGCACCGCTCGAGGAATTCAAACGCATGAGAGAACCGTTTCTCATCTACCGATGATCAGAGAGCGCAGCGTGGAATACTTTTGTTCAAATCAATGGCGCAGCAGCCTCTAGGAGACACCAACGGCTCATGATTGCCGTAGTCATATGGCCAGATTATTGTTATCGACTATCCTGCGTATGAGCACATGTCGATAATACCGAAGCCGCTGCAACGGGGCCTCGAAGCCTCGCTGAGTCCGATTGTTGCCTGGCTCATCAATCGGCGCACGAATCCGAACGCTCTCACGACAGTCGGCACGATCGTGTTGCTAGGTTCGGGTGTTGCTTACGGCTACGGAATTGCACGCTTAGGTGGTGCATTACTGCTGCTGAGCGGTGTGTTCGACATGCTGGACGGCAAAGTCGCTCGCGGACGCGAGGTCGTCTCCAAGTTCGGCGCGTTTTACGATTCCACTCTCGATCGCGTAGGTGAGTCGGCACTCTACACCGGAATTGCTCTATATTTTGCCTCCGGCGGCGTTCCTGAGTGGATCGTTTTGCCGGCGGTTGGCATAACAATCACTGCGCTCGCATGCTCGCTCATGGTCTCGTACGCGCGAGCGCGCGCTGAAGGGCTGGGCCTCGACTGTAAGGTGGGCATTGCGCAACGAGCTGAACGAATACTCGGCCTGGGTGTTCCGAGTTTGTTCTTTGGGGCTGGGCCGAGTGGGTTCTTGTTGTTGGGGATAGTAACATTCCTCGCGTTGCTCGCATTGATCACTGTGATCCAACGTATTGCACACGTTCGCAAGGTTGCGACACAAAGAGCACCTCGGAAAACGCAGGCGCGCTTTAATGCGCCTGCATTGACTGAATTCGACCCGAAAGGAAAACAGTAGTGACTGACAAACAAGCCCGCAAAGTGGCTCCTGCTGATGGGAAACTCGGAGTGATGACGGTTGGTTTGGGAGCTGTGGCGACTACATACATAGCCGGCATAGAGAATGTTCGGCGGGGAACCGCGACACCCGTTGGATCGCTGGCCGAGATGGCCACAATAAGGTTGGGAAAACGGACCGAGGGGAGATCCCCGAAGATCCGCGACTTCGTACCGCTAGCCGATTTAAGCGACATAGTATTTGCGGCATGGGACCCGATCCCTGACGACGGCCACGAGTCGTGCAAAGTCGCCGGCGTGCTGGACGATTTGCACATCGAGCCGATTGCAGATTTCCTGAAGGGTGTCAAGCCCATGCCGGCGGTGTTTAGCCAAGACTACGTCAAACGGCTATCAGGTACCAATGTGAAGAAGGGCAAGAACAAACGCGATCTTGCCGAACAGTTGCGTGTCGATATTCGGAACTTCAAAGAGGAAAACGGATGTGATCGAGTGGTGGTGGTATGGTGCGCGTCGACTGAGGTGTTCGTAACTCCCCATGAAATCCATGGTACGATCGAGTCGTTCGAAAAGGCGATGGAGGAGGACCACCCGGCTATTGCACCGTCGATGCTCTATGCATGGGCATCAATCATGGAAGGAGTCCCATTCGCAAACGGCGCTCCAAATCTCTGCGTCGACATCCCGGCCCTCCAGGCGCTCGCCGAGCAGAACAGGGTGCCGATTTCTGGTAAGGACTTCAAAACCGGTCAGACTATGGTGAAAACCGTGATGTCGCCGATGCTGAAGGCACGAATGCTGGGTCTCTCCGGATGGTTCTCGACCAACATCCTTGGAAACAGAGACGGCGAGGTTCTCGACGACCCCGAGTCGTTCAAGACCAAGGAAGAGTCAAAGCTCGGTGTGCTGGAGCATATTCTTCAGCCCGACATGTACCCGGAGCTCTACAAAGACCTGTACCACAAGGTGCGGATCAATTACTACCCACCTCGCCGCGATAACAAAGAGGGGTGGGACAACATCGACCTATTTGGGTGGCTGGGATATCCCATGCAGATCAAGATCGACTTCTTGTGCAGGGATTCCATTCTCGCTGCACCACTGGTCCACGACCTAACTATGTTCATGGACCTTGCGCAGCGCACAGGAATGTCCGGAATACAGGAATGGCTTTCGTTTTACTATAAGAGCCCGATGGCCGCTGCCGGGCTGATCCCCGAGAATGATCTGTTCATTCAACAGACCAAGTTCAAGAACACGCTCCGCTGGATAATGGGCGAGGATCAGATCACCCATCTTGGAGTGGAGTACTACGAGTACGACAAGACGTGACTTTCATGAACGTCGTCGTAGTGGTGCTGGGTTTGGCGCTCGTTGCTGCGGAACTTTGGTACTTTTTGGGTCCCCGGCGATCAGCTTCGCAGGCGAGTGTGACCGACGACGGCGTGCAAGAAGTCCAGGTATTGGTGAAGGGTGGTTACCACCCGGATGTGATCCCAGTCGAGGCGGGCCGACCAGTCCGCCTCGTGTTCTATCGGGACGAAACCGCCGAATGCTCCGCACAGGTTGTCTTTGAGGGGCTGGACATCGACCGTGAGCTTCCTCCATTCCAAAAAACGATAATCGAATTCACCCCCTACGATCCCGGTGACTACCACTTTCGCTGTGGTATGTCCGTGATTCGGGGCAGGGTGGTGGCGGAGATCGGACGTGAGGGCGCTCGTTCCAACCTCGGCAAGGGACACGCAAAGCATGGCTAACGCTCGGATAACGCTGCCGATCGAGGGTATGACCTGTGGAGCCTGTGCCGCTACGGTCCAGAAGCGTCTGATGCAGGAAGCGGGTGTCAGAGATGCCGCCGTGAACTATGCGACCGGCAAATCCACACTCACCGTGGATGAAGGAGAGGTCAGGGTTGCGGACCTCGTCAGAGCCGTTCGCGATGCCGGCTACGACTGTGCAAAGGCGTCTGTGAGCTTTGGTGTTGATGGGCTGCATTATGCAAGCGGAACAGCCCGATTAGAAGAAGAGCTGGCGTCACTCCCCGGAGTACTCTCTGCTGTTGCAAATCAAGCAACCGAACAGGTGGTGGTTGAATATATCCCCGGAATGGTGACCTCCGGTGATCTGCAGGATGTGGTGGAGCTCACCGGCTTTTTTGTCTCCGAGCCCCTACCGACGGAAGACCCGGTTGAGCGGGAACGGGCGAGACGCAAACTCGAGACTAGCCGGCTGCGGTGGCGGTTCCTGGTCGCGGCGTTCGCCGCGGTGCTATCCATGGTGGGGTCCATGCCACTCATGGAGGGTATGGACGCCAAGAGTGGAGACATCTTTGCTCGATTGATGGCGCCACTGAGCGGTACGCTGCAGAACTTGTTGCCTCAGCTCTATCAGCTCCCGCACGACGTTCTCAGGCTCTCCATGCTGGCCGTGACGATCCCAGTTTTGCTTTGGTGTGGACGTCAGTTTTACGCGGCAGCTCTCAGTGGCCTGAAGCATCGCACGGCGGACATGAACACCCTCATTGCCGTCGGGACCGGGGCTGCATTTCTGTTTTCGGCTGTCGCTACCCTCGTTCCAGCGGTATTCAGCGAAGCCGGGCTGCCGGCCGACGTGTATTTCGAGGCGGTGAACGGAATCATCGCGCTCGTGCTCCTTGGTAGACTGCTCGAGGCTAACGCGAAGGGCCGCGCGTCAGAGGCAATCGGACGGCTCGTCGGACTCAAACCGAAGACCGCTCGCGTTCAAAGAGACGGTAAAGACCTGGATATTCCCATCGAAGAGGTCGGGGTCGGCGATACGGTCATAGTGCGACCTGGTGAAGCGATCCCGGTGGATGGTGTCTTGGTATCTGGGGAATCGAGCGTGTCTGAGGCAATGTTGACTGGCGAACCGATGCCGGTCGACAAGAGGAGGGGAGACCTCGTGTTTGCTGGAACCGGCAACGGCTTGGGGTCTTTCACCTTCGAGGCTCGTGCGGTTGGCAAGGATACTATGCTGGCCCAGATCGTACGACTGGTGGAGGAGGCCCAGGGATCGAAAGCACCAGCGCAACGGCTCGCGGACAAGGTCGCGGGGGTCTTCGTGCCCGTGGTGATTGCCATCGCTATTTTGGCTTTCATCGCGTGGTTCGTGATTGGGCCGGCACCACAGTTTGTGTTCGCAACCGTAGCCCTCGTCACTGTGCTGGTGATTGCATGTCCCTGTGCCTTAGGCCTTGCCACCCCTACGGCGATCCTGGTAGGGACGGGGAAAGGCGCCGAACTCGGGATCTTGATTCGCGGTGGCGAAGCGCTCGAGACCGTTCACCGCGTCGACACCCTGGTGTTCGACAAGACCGGAACGGTGACGGAGGGGACGCCGACGGTTACGCACGTGCTGGGCAAGAAGAAAGCGGACGGAACTACGGTTGGCGCCTCTGAGTTGCTGAAGCTGGCAGCGGCGGTCGAGTCGCGCTCAGAGCATCCGGTGGCGTCCGCAATCACCGAATCGGCAGAAGAGAAACTTATCGATGTACCCGGTGTGGAGCGGTTTGTCGCCATGGAGGGCCGCGGCGTCCGCGGGCTGGTCGGTAAGTTCCTGGTTGAGGTCATCAGCGTTCGCCATGCCGAAGAACGCAGCCTCGACTTGGGGAGTCTCAACGAGAAAGCTGACCGCCATATACTCGCGGGGCGTTCACCTCTAGTGGTAGTGGTCAATGATACCGTCCAGGGGCTGATAGTGATCGCCGACGCCATCAAACCAGAGGCGCCTGAGGCATTAGCGAGGCTGAAACGAATGGGCTTCGAGCTTTTTGTGCTCAGCGGCGACAGCAAGGTTGTTACAGGTCTCGTAGCGAAAGAGATTGGAATCGATCGCGTTATTGCTGAGGTCGGGCCGGCCGACAAGGCCTATGAGATCAAACGGCTTCAGGAAGATGGCCGCGTGGTTGGCATGATCGGAGACGGACTAAACGATGCCGCTGCTCTGGCTCAGGCCGATGTTGGCTTTGCGGTTGGTACTGGCACCGATGTGGCCATTGAAGCTTCGGACGTCACTCTCGTGAGAGGCAACCTCCATGCGCTGGTCTCGGCGGTGGAACTCTCTCAGAGCACCGTGCGTACGATTCGACAAAACCTGTTCTTTGCTTTCCTGTACAATGCACTATGCATACCGCTAGCCGCCGGCGTACTTTACCCTCTAACTGGACTACTTCTGAGCCCCATCGTGGCTAGCGCCGCGATGGCTGCATCGAGTCTCAGCGTGGTTGGAAATAGTCTGCGCCTCAACAACTTCAAACCCTCGGATAAATGACTTGATATGCGATTCTATCATCGAACATCATTGCCGCCCGACGACGTTCTTGCTGAAGCCGACCAATATTTCGAATCCATTGGGACGCTGGCGGAGAGTGAAGTGAGAGCCAGAACTTTCGCCGGCTCAACTGGGAGATTTTCGTTGGAAGTGCGTCCCGAAGGAGGTCACTACACGCGGGTGACAATTGAAACGGATCAGACCTGCCACGGTGAAGCCGATAACGTAGCAAAGGCGTTCTTCACCACATTACATAAGAAGGTGCATCCGGACCATGTCGTGCGTGGTGCGCACTGAAACGCGTGAGGCTACCATATGGTTAACGTGAATCTCAAAGTGACCGGCATGACCTGCGACCACTGTCGTGGCCGTGTGGAGACCGCGATCAAAAGTGTTGCTGGCGTGTACGGCGTGTACGTGGATCTGTCCGAAGGTTTTGCCGAGATCGACTTCGATGATGCTAAAACCAGCGCGGAAGCCCTCGTCGAAGCAATATCCACAGCGGGCTACGAGGCCAGTATATAAACGTAGAGCGATCTTCCCCGGCCCTACCGAATTGCGGCGCTTGGCCACTGCACATTTGCGGTTGGGCGCCGCTGTTTTGAGCCGGATGCGCTAATCGCCTGCAGGTAATTCCGGACAGCAGTGACAGCGGCATCCGTCCTGATGGCGAAACACCATGCGTTATCTCCCCAAATACGATGACCCGGAGGTATGGCCCCGGATCGACGTATAGCTGTAGACGCCGGTTTTCGTATTGCACAGATGATGCTGTCTCGGGTAAGGCCTGCCGGCGCCAAAACCAATAGCCTGATTTGGGTCGGAGAAGCTGCGACGGTGTCAACCGTCCAACCGGGTGCGGCGCAAGCATCGGCTATGGCGTGTTCGCAGAAACGGGCCGTGGCGGGTATCTTGAGCAGCGCGCGACTTCGATGCAGTGCGCAGATTACGTGATACCACTGTTTTCGGGTCGCAGGGTTTGCATAGGTATTCATGTCGGCAACGATGTCTGAACGGTGGCCGAGCTGCGTACCCAAAATCACGCGTCAATTAGCTGAATAATCCGATCCGACCAGAAGAGACCTCGAACCAGGCCTGACGTGTGTTTTCGCGAGCGTCTCTGTGTGGAATCGGTCTGGTGGTCGAAATAGGCGGTTTGTTGCAGCACCGCAAGAAATTGAGAGGCCAGTTGGGAATCGATCTACACATTCACTCCAGCGCATCCGATGGCGAGTACTCGCCTCGGACTGTTGTCGAGCGCGCCGCGGCCGCCGGTCTCGAGACGATTGCACTCACCGATCACGATACGGTCGGAGGGTGCGAAGAGGCCGCTGCCCGAGGAATTGAAAAAGGAGTGAGGGTCGTCGCCGCATGTGAGTTCAGTGTTGCCGCGTCGTGGGGCGAGCTCCATCTGCTGGCGTACTTCCTTCCTCAATACGATGCTCGGCTAGAACGATTCATCGATCACCAGCAGGCGATGAGGGAGACTCGAGCAGGGTCGATCGTTGAGCGTCTCGCAGACATCGGAGTAAGAGTCGACCTGGATAATGTCCTCGAAAATGCGAAGGGTGGAGCGGTGGGACGACCACACGTGGCCCGCGTGCTTGTGGACAAAGGTGCAGCGAAAAACATCAGTGATGCGTTCCGTAAATACCTTGCGGCCAAGCGGCCGGCATTTGTGCCCAAGAAACTGCCACAGGTGGAGGACGTCACAGACCTGGTTCGATCGCTTGGAGGCGTTACGTCTGCGGCACACTTGCGCTGGCGTGCCACCAAGGCAACCTTGATCGATCTCAAAACGGCTGGAGTGGATGCCGTGGAGGTTATGCATCCAGCGCACGTTGACACACTCGCCGATAAGATTTCGACGCTCGCGCTAAACATCGGCCTGCTTAGAACAGGCGGTTCCGACTGGCATGGAGAGGACGCGCCCGAGGAAGAGCGCGCTTTGCTCGGAAGTGTAGAAATTCCAGAAGAGTGGTTGGCGGAAATCGAGAGCCTTCACCTGACACGAATGGCAAAACTGAGAACCACGTCCTGAGCAACTGAGCTGAGCCAGAACACGGCGAGCTGTTTAGTTGCGCTTGACGAGGACTTTGGAAAGGAGAGGGCCGGTGGCGTCTTTACCCAAGATCGTCTGCCTCACGAATGGGATGTTCATGGAGAATTGTTACCTGATTGGTTCTCCTGAGACTTCGGAAGCTGCGCTTATCGACCCTGGGGAAGAAGCCGACCTTTTCCTTCGACGCCTCAAGCATGAAGGCTTCGAGTTGAAGCAGATATGGCTAACACATGGACATGTGGATCATGTGGATGGTGTGAAACGTGTTGTTCAAGAGACCGGAGCCGAGGTTTATCTACACCCGGAAGACCGAATGCTCTACGACAACTATGTAGCGCAGCGGGCTAAGTACGGACTACAAGCAGTTGACTCGCCTCCGCCTCCCGACCACGATCTGAATCACGGAGACGAGCTTCTCGTTGGCGAATATAGGTTTTCCGTTCGTCATGTACCGGGACACAGCAAAGGTGGGGTGGCTTTCGTCGGACATGGAGTAGCGTTTTCCGGGGACGCGCTTTTCACGGGGTCGATCGGCCGTACCGATTTGCCGGGAGGAGACACCGAGACGTTACTTACGAGTATCCGCGATCAGCTACTGTCGCTTCCCGACGAGACTGTCGTATATCCGGGTCACGGGCCCGAAACCACAATCGGGACCGAAAAACGCACGAATCCCTTTTTGACGGGTAATTATGGAAGACTCTAACATCACCCCTCGCATTCGACCTCGCGATCCCGAGGAGGTGGCGCCGCAGGTACGGCGAATTTTCGAGGCGTTCCAAAAGGAACGCGGCAACATTCCCAACATGTTTCGCACTGTTGGAATGATGCCGAAACATCTCACGACAATGATCCAGCATTTTTCGACGGTGATGAACGAAGGAAGTGTTCCCGTGTTGCTGAAAGAGCTTCTTTCGATTCGGGTATCGTCGATCAACGGGTGCCGATACTGACTAGCCTCACATACCGCCTTGGCAAGGCGGCTGGGAGCAACTGAAGAATGGCTGGCGGCACTACGGCGTGAGACTCCGGAAAGTGAAGACGCTGGAACCGGCTCGGAGGAGGGACTGGAGCCGGGATGGCTTGCTGCACTTCGATATGCCGAAGTAGTAAATGAAGATGGTCATTTGGTGAGCGACGATCTGTACGAAGAGCTCGCGCAGCACTGGGAAGAAGGGGAAATCATCGAGATCACCCTGGTGATCGGCCTCTTTGCATACTTCAACCGCGTCAACGACGCCCTGCGAGTCGACATCACAAAATAAAAGGCGGCGCACCGGACCTCCGTTGCACCGCCAATCATACATTCGCCGTCCGACCGTCCGACCGTCCGACCGTCCGACCGTCCGACCGTCCGACCGTCCGACCGTCCGACCGTCTGACCGTCCGACCGTCCGACCGCCCTACCGCCCTCAATGCC
>JBDHHK010000152.1:0-15242 GCA_039589395.1 Gemmatimonadota bacterium | reverse complement strand
TGATCTGCCCTGCCCCCGTGGCCACCGCGAGGTCGGCGATGAACGTGTCTTCGGTCTCGCCCGACCTGTGCGAGATGACGGTACCGAACTGGTTGCTCCGCGCCAGATCGATGCACTGTAGCGTCTCGGTGAGCGTCCCGATCTGGTTGACCTTGATTAGAACCGCGTTGGCCACATTCTCTTCAATGCCTCGAGCCACCCGTTCCACATTCGTCACGAACAGGTCGTCGCCCACGAGTTGCACGCGTTCGCCCAACGCAACGTTCTGGGCGGCCCAACCATCCCAATCGTCCTCCGCCAACCCGTCTTCGATAGACACAATGGGATACTTGTCGATCCACGACTCGTAAAGCTTTATCATATCATCGGCCGAGTGCCGCGAACCGTCGCCCTTCTTGAACACGTATTCGCCACCGTCGTAAAACTCACTGGCCGCCACATCCATCGCGATGCAGATGTCCTCGCCCGGCTTGTAGCCCGCCTTTTCGATGGCGGACATAATCGCATCCAAAGCGGCTTCATTGGATGGCAGCATCGGGGCGAATCCGCCCTCGTCGCCAACAGCGGTAGAGAGGCCTTGATCCGCCAACACCTTTTTCAATGAGTGAAACACCTCGACACCCATGCGGAGAGCATCGGGGAACTCCTCGGCGCCAACCGGAACAACCATGAACTCCTGGGCATCGACGTTGTTCGATGCATGAGCGCCGCCATTCACGATATTCATCATCGGTACCGGCAACACCATCGCGAGCGGCCCGCCGAGGTAACGGTAAAGCGGCAGCCCGACCTCGAGAGCCGCCGCGCGGGCGGTGGCGAGTGACACGGCGAGGATCGCGTTCGCACCTAGTTTGCTCTTGTTCTCGGTACCGTCCAGGTCGAGCATCGCGACATCCACTTCCACCTGCTCGATTGCGTCCAAGCCCTCGATCTCGGGGCCAATCAGTTCATTGACGTTCCGGACCGCGTCGCGAACGCCCTTACCCACGTACCTGTCAGCTTCGCCATCTCGCAGCTCCACTGCTTCGTGCTCGCCCGTCGATGCACCACTCGGCACGGCGGCTCGCCCCATAGCGCCACCAGCCAGGTGGATGTCGACCTCTACCGTGGGGTTTCCTCGCGAATCCAATATCTCGCGTGCCATCACATCGATGATCGTACTCATGGCCATCCGCTCCTATTCCGAGTCACGTTTTGCGTCGACGCAAAAGCCCTCGATAACACGTTGAGTCTGCTTCAACAGGTTCTTCCGGTCCTCGTAATCCATCCCGGAAGTCGGGATAGGCTCTCCAAAGTAGAGCGTTACCGGATGAGGGTGAATTCGCCATTCACCTTTGGGCAGAATTCCGAAAGTGTGTGCGACATACACGGGAAGCACAGGCACTTGAGCCGCAATCGCGAGAACGAACGGCCCCTTCTTGAACGGCAACAGGTTGCCCGTGCGACTCCGAGTACCCTCGCCAAAGATCAATGCACTCACACCGCCCTTTACGATCTCGGCAGCCTTTTGGTACGAGCCAAATGCCGACTGGCGACGTTGCCGATCGATGTAGATGTGGCCCGCAGCTCGAAGCGACCCACCCATGATCGGGACCTTGCGAAGCTCACGCTTCGCAACAAACCTGAACGTGCCAGGCAGAGTAGCACCGAGCGTGAGGATGTCGAAGAAGGACTGATGATTCGCCACAAACACGACCGGCTTGCCGGGTGGGATATTCGAGAACCCCTTGGTTTGAACCTCGATACCAGACCACTTGAGAACGTAACGTGACCAGCGGCGGCACGACTCATCGTAAACGCCACCCGGCCTTTGTTTGACACCCAAAGCGGCAGCGATCATGACCTTGAAACCATACCATACAGTAAAGATCGTGATAGCTATCAGATACGATATCTGGCGAAATATCATGTTTCGAAGTGGCGGAAGCCGCCGTTCAGTTTTTGGGGCACTCCTGCCTTTAACACCCGTACCCCAGATCCGGTCTCCACGTGACCGATGCCGGTCAATGGTAGCTCAAACACCTGCTCGAAGTCGGTAGCTGCGTCGGCTAGGACACCTGCGGGCAACACAGCTAGGAGTTCGAACTCCTCGCCGCCGAGCAATGCGGCTTCTTCCTGAGCGCTGGCGTGAACCGGCACCCGCGCTGATTCGATCACGCATGCCACGCCGGACGCTGCGGCCAACTGTCCCGCGTCGGCAACGAGCCCGTCGCTCAAGTCAATAAGAGCCTTGGCGCCGGCCTCGCGCAACCACTGAGCTTCGGCAACGCGAGGTTCTGGTTTCGCGAATCGACAACGCGCCGAGTCAATCGGCTCCACGCCACTCTTCCAGGCCCGAATCGCCGTCTCGGGACCACCCAAGCTCCCGGTGACCCATAGTGTGTCTCCGTCTGTAGCTCCACTTCGGAGCAGCGGCGAAGGTGTTCGCCCCACCACAACCACGTCTACCACGAGCCGCTCGCTTCGTACAAGATCTCCACCCCACACGACGGCACCCACCAACTCGGCCACCCCACCGAGCCCATCCATCAGTTCATACTCGAATGCGTCCGGCAACTCGACCGGCAAACCAAGACTCACCAACATGCCGAGGGGCTCAGCGGCTACGGCCGCAAGGTCCGAAAGTGCCGCCGCTCCAGCTCTCCAGCCAATCTCGTTTGGCGACAGCCAGTCGGATTTGAAGTGGGTGCCTTCGACCATCATGTCGGTTGAGAAAGCGAGTCGCTCGTCCCCTACACGCACTATCGCACAGTCGTCCCCGCCACCGAATGCCCTACTGCCCAGCTTCTCCCAGATTCCACGGATCTTGTCGAACTCGGCACCGCTGGAAAGGGGAGTGAGGTTTGTCATCGGTAGGTCAGCGAGCAAACGCACAACAGCGGAGGTGTCCAGAGCGGTCCCTCACGACCCATAGCGCTGCCCGAAGTGCGCGACTCACGGCGGCATAAGCGACGAGTCTCGCGCACGTAGGGTGCGCGGAGGGATATGAGGGACCGCGTCATACCAAACGAGGCGCTCCCAGCTCGACGAGTATCGGAGGCGTTGGTGCCGGCAGGTCCGATAAAACTCTCCAGTATTTCTGAGCTGCTTCGGCCACGTCTCCGGGCCGCGTGGCTCTGGCGGTCTTCTCTTCCGATGCCAGTTCAGCTGAGCGCCCGAGCACTTGCGCACCAAGGGCAGCCGCATCTAGCGGGTCCAGCCCCTGGGCAAGGAATGCACCGATGAAGCCGGCAAGCAGGTCTCCGCTGCCGCCGGTGGCTAAGGCTGGGTTGCCTGAAGCTACTACGCGGAGGGGAGAGCCTTCCTGGGCGATGACGGTTGGGACACCTTTTAACAAAACGACAGGGGCGGGAGGGGCGGGAGCGGCATGGGCGGCATATGCGGCATGGGCGTCATACGCGGCGACTCCAGCGGCGGCAAACCGATCTACTCTCAGATCATTCTCGAGATCTGAGAACAGCGCAGTGAATTCGCCCGGATGGGGCGTGAAGATGCGGGCTGCGTTGCCAACGCTCAGAACATCCAGGCCCACCTGAAGCGCGTCGGCGTCGACAATCACACTCTTCTCGGCTAGCTCCAAAACAGCTCGGACGAACTCCGTCCGCGTTTCTCCGCGGCCCAACCCGGGGCCGACCACGACTGTATCGGCCCAGTCTAGTGCCTCCTGAAGATCGGGCTCGAGGTCGGGGCCGAGCGCAGTAGATACCGTCAGCGCATCCGGCAGAGTTTCTTGGGCGACCCCAATCGAGACTTCGTGCGCGGCGATCTTGACCAGCCCAGCGCCCGCCACGAATGCGGTTCTGGCAGCGAAAATGGCCGCGCCAGCCATCCCTTTGTCCCCACCAACCACCAGAACACGGCCTCTGTCCCCCTTGTGCATCTCCTCAAAGAACGGCGGCAGCATCTCGGCAGCCCAGCGATCCGCCACCAACGTCGGCCACTCGGGATCTGGAGGTGAGAACCCCATCTCCACCACCAGGATCTTACCGCACCAAGAGCGCTCGAGAAGATGACCGCGGCGTGCTCCTCCAAACGTCACCGTGAGGTCCGCCTGAACCGGTCCTTCCGCGTTCCCTCTCGAGAGGTCGAGGCCTGTGGGACCGTCTACCGCAACAATTGGAATTCCGAGGTCCATCAATCTTTCAGCGAGTTGGCCAACGGTACCTCGCGGCCTCCCTGAGGCCCCAGTTCCCAATAGCGCATCGACCGCAACTCCGCACTGCGGCCACTGCGGCCAGTCTCCGTCGGGTTCGACGCGCATAACGCCCGCGTCGAGAGCGAGCACACGGTTGGCTTCGCAGTCTTCGGATCGACTTCGGGATTCGCCGGTCACGTAGGTGAGTATGCCCGCCGCATGCAGTGCGCGCGCCACAACCCATCCGTCACCCCCGTTGTTGCCATGGCCCGCGGCGACGAGTACCCCGGAACTCAACTCGGAGCCAAACTCGCGCGCAATCACATGCGCTGTTGCACGACCGGCGGATTCCATGAGAACGCGGCTGGGGATGTTTGCGTTTTCGCGCGCTACTTCATCCCAACTCGCTGCCTGCGCGGCGTCGAGAACAGGTATCGTGGTCATAACGGAGCCAATTCTGAGCCCATGATGTACTTTCGACAGGTGAAACCACCCACCGACTTCGGCGCCCGGATACTCTCAGGGACTACCGATGTTACTTGAAGCTCTGTCCAATCGCCCTACCGAGCGAGATCTCGCCATTGTCGATTCTGATATTGAATCCACAATCCGGATTGTCGCAGACCCACGCTTTGAAGGTGATTGGTGCACCGTCACGACCGTAGTCGGAGAGTGGCAATAAGACGCCTTTGTTGCACTTCTGACAGGTGGGAAACTCCCGAACGTCCATGATGCATCCCCTCTTCCCGAAACAGAGTCCTACTGTTCAAACACTCCCGCCCGCGGGACCGACACCGGCCCACGGGTACTCCTCCTCAAAGGCTGCTTCAAAGTCGTAAACCGACTCAAAGTCTTGGATGCTATCGCCGTCATTAGGCATCAATAGACCAACTTCGATCAATACGAACACTATCCGCCCGATATCTTCGGTCGAGCCAATTCCCCAATGGGTGAGAACGGTTCGGGACGTCAGACCGAACTGATCGCGCGCCAGATCCCGGCAAGCCCAGGCCAACTCGCTACCGGAGATATGACCGCGCTCCGTCCGCCGCTGCTGGCAGTATTCCAGCGCTGCGAGCACGAACAGATACGCCCGGTCGTCGTACTTCCCGTCGACCGCGCGTACGCGTTCCAGGATCCCTTCCGCCATGTGAATATCGAACACGCTAGAAAGGTGTGACACTCTCATTAATCCAGCAAGGGTCTTATTCGGCGTCTATTCGGCCGACAGGCCGCGACTGATAACGATCCGCTGAATTTCGCTCGTTCCCTCGTAGATCTCCGTGCCTTTTGCGTCTCGAAACAGACGCTCGACCGGATAATCTGTCGTGTATCCGTAGCCTCCGTAGACCTGAACCGCCTGATTAGTCACCCACATTGCGGTTTCGGTAGCAAAGACCTTCGCCATCGCCGCCTTTTCCGTTACTCGCATTCCGGCGGCTTTCTCACGAGCGACTTCATGTACCAAGGCTCGCGCCGCCGTCACCCGCGTCGCCATGTCGGCCAGCTTGAACGCCAGGCCCTGGAAGTCTCTGATCGGCCTGCCAAACTGTTTGCGCTCGCCGGCGTAAGCCACTGAGTGCTCGAGCGCCGAACGTGCGATGCCAACGGCCTGAGCCGCAATACCCATTCTGCCTTGATCCAGCGCCTCGAGCGCATAGGAAAGTCCCTTGCCTTCCTCGCCGATTAGATACTCGGGGCCGAGCCGTACGTCGTTCAGCACTACCGTCACCGTCGGGGAAGCGCGTAGACCCATCTTGTCTTCGGGTTTGCCAACCTCGAAGCCCTCTACCTCGCGAGGGATCAAAAAGGTCGAGACACCCCGAGACCCGCGGCGATCGTCAGGAGTATCCGTGCGCATCATTGTCACACACAGTTCCGCGTGGTTGCCATTGCTCACCCACGCCTTTTCGCCGCTCAACACCCAGTCAGACCCGTCGCGAACGGCCTGCGCGCGCAAGCTGGCCACATCCGAGCCGGCATCGGCCTCAGATATAGAAAAGGCTGCAAGGATCTCACCCCGACCCATGCCACCGAGCCACATGTCCTTTTGCTCCTGAGTACCATAGCGCTGCAGCATATGGACAGGCATTGAGTTGTGCACCGACAGCGCAATGGCGATTCCGGCGTCAGCGGCAGCTATTTCTTCGATCACCATCAGGTAGGTGAGCGGATCCAGATCGAGCCCATCATACTCTTCCGGAACGGTGAGCCCGTAAAAACCGAGCTCACCGAGCTTCTTGTATACGTCGTACGGTGTCGTCTTCGTGCGGTCCCACTCGCCTGCAAATGGGGCGATTTCCTGCTGCCCGAACTCGCGAGCGAGAGCCACGATCTCTCGGCGCTCATCGCCGAGATGCTCCAGATCAGGCAGAGTAGTCATAGAACCCGCGACCGCTCTTTCTGCCAAGGTAGCCGGCGGCGACCATCTTTCTCAGCAACGGGCAGGGACGGTATTTGGGATCGCCGAGCCCGTCGTGCATGACCTCCATGATGGAAAGGCACACGTCGAGGCCGATGAGATCGGCCAGTGTAAGCGGCCCCATTGGGTGGGCCAAGCCGAGCTTCGCGACGGTGTCGACGGCTTCGGCGGTGGCCACGGATTCCATCACGCAATACGCCGCTTCGTTGATCAAGGGCATGAGGATTCTGTTGGCGGCGAAACCCGGATAGTCGTTCACCTCGACAGGCGTCTTTCCGAGTGTCTCGGAGGTCTCGACTACCAACTTCGTGGTTTCATCTGAAGTACCCATACCGCGGATGATCTCGACCAGCTTCATCATCGGCACCGGGTTCATGAAATGCATGCCGATGACTTTGTCGGGCCGCTTGGTGTGAGCTGCGATCTCCGTAATCGAGATGGACGAAGTGTTGGTCGCGAGAATCGTTTCTTCTGCACACATCGCGTCCAGCTTTTCGAATAGTTCGAACTTGATCTCGGCATTTTCGCTCGCGGCTTCGATCACTAAACTCGCGCCCGCCGCCTGTTCAAGATCGGTGGTCGTCTTGATCAGAGCGAGTGCCGCATCACGATCGGCCTCGGTGATCTTCTCCTTCTTTACCTGCCGATCCATGTTTTTCGTGATCGTCGCAACCGCCTTGTCGAGTTGCTCCTGCACTACGTCGATGAGAGTGACTTCCCAACCACAACTCGCAAACACATGGGCAATCCCATTGCCCATCGTACCCGAGCCTATCACTGATACCTTTTTCACTTTGACTTGTCCTCTCCGAGGTTTCTTTCATTGCGAAGCAGCCAGACCAGCACTGCGCCCATTGCAATCGTGCTCACCAATCCACCTTCCGGTCCAAAACTACCTCCGGTGAACCACGCAGGGCCACCAGTAGTAAACTCTATTATGGGCATCTCGAAATCCACTCCGCTCACCGGAGCATCCGCCACGATCCCGAGCCCGCCGTTCCATCCCACATGAAGCCCCCAGGCCGCAGCTAGCCCACCAGGGCCAAAGAATGCCGCGCTCAGCACCAACGCAGCGATCCCTATGTTCACAAGGCCAAACACAGACGCATCGGGATTCAACGCGTGCGCCAACATGAAGACCGTAGCCAGCGCGACGCTCGCTCTCACCTTCCCTACCGTCAAGGCGAGCCGAGAAATCGGGTATCCGCGGAATAGCAGTTCCTCCGTAAACGCCGCAAACAGCAGTACCGCGCCGACCTTGGCCGCTGAGAGCAGGTATGAGCTCAGCGGATCGCTCACGAATGTGAAACGCGCACCACCAAACACCACCGCAGTCCCTACCGCGGCAGCCGCCATCACAACACCAACGACCGTACCCACACCAAACCCGCGTAAGCTCCGCTCGGCGGTTCGAAAACCGAGCATCGAAACGTCTGCCCATCCCAGACCTAAAAACAGCGAACTCGCGGCCACCGACCCCACGAACAACACGCATGTCTGGAGCACGATAGCGTTCTGCCCCTCCCACCACTCGACCGGCAACACCACCAGGCCGGCAAAGACCGGCACGGCCGCCACCGCGTAGAAGGCGAGGACGGCGGCTATCGCAGCGAGGCTATCCCGCATGGACCATCAACAAAACCGGCGCGCCCGAATTCGGAGCGCGCCGGTATTTGTGTTGTCATTCGAGGCCTCGCCTGCCAAACCAATCAGACGCACTCCACGCTCAGGACCACTGCACCTCCTCCTCCGAGGCAAAGAGTGGCCAATCCCGTCTTGGCACCACGATCCTTCATCGCGTAGAGCAGCGTGGTGAAGACTCTGGCGCCGCTCGCGCCGATCGGATGTCCGATGGCAATGGCACCGCCGTTCACGTTGACTCGATCCCAGTCCCAACCCAACTCGTTGCCGTTCGCCAGCGCCTGCACCGCAAACGCCTCATTGGACTCGATCAGGTCGAAGTAATCGAGCGACACGTCGAGCTGCTTCATTAAGTTCTGTACCGCGAAGATGGGCGCGAAGAAAATATCCTGCGGTTCGACGTTGCCGGTTGTGTACCCCGTAATTCGTGCGAGAATGTCCAGCCCCCGTTCCTCGGCAAACGCTTGGGATGTCACGACGACAGCGCTGGCGCCGTCGTTGATCGTCGACGCGTTTCCGGCGGTAACGGTCCCTTCCTTTGCGAACGCCGGCCGCAACTTTGCAAGGCCTTCGATCGTGGTCCCTGCCTTTGGGCCCTCATCGGTATCCACGACCGTGACCTTGCCCTTTCTACCCGGAACCTCGACTGGGACGATCTCGTCTTTGAACTTTCCGGCTTCCATTGCGGCAGCCGTTTTTTGCTGGCTGTTGCACGCAAACTCGTCTTGCTGCTCGCGCGTGATGCCGGCCTTCTCTGCAGTGTATTCGGCGTGGGTACCCATCACGTTGTTACCAAACGAGCACCAGAGGCCGTCGAACTGGAGACCGTCCACGAGCTTCTGATCGCCGTACTTGATACCGTCCCGCATGCCGTAGGTGTAGTGAGGGGCGTTGGACATCGATTCCATGCCGCCGGCCACGATGCACTTCGCGTCGCCGGCCTTCACCGCTTGCGCCGCCAGCATGACCGATTTGAGGCCCGAACCGCAGACCTTGTTGACCGTGAGTGCGGGAACGGTTGCGGGGATCCCGCCTGAAATTGCCGCCTGGCGAGCAGGAGCCTGGCCCACGCCACCCTGCAGCACGATCCCCATAATCACTTCGTCGACGTCGTCTCCCTCTACCCCGGCTCGTTTGACCGCCTCGCGAATCGCGATTCCGCCGAGTACGGGTGCCTTCAGGGTCGATAATCCTCCCAGATAGACACCCACAGGTGTACGCGTGGCGCTTACCACTACCGGTGTCGTTTCCTTACTAGATGTCGTCATGAGATTGGCTCACGTTATTAGCGTGTTGGATTGCGACTTTTCGAGAAAGGCTCCCGATAAGAAGAAATAAACTGGGCGAACAGAGCGGCCAGCATTGGGTGCTGCAACCCGTTCCGTTCGCCCTGTCCGCACCGTAAAAGCTAAACCCCGGTACCGCCCCCCTCAACAGAATCAGCTGGGTGTGAGACTCCTGCTCTGAATCTGCTCCAATACACGAGCCCGGAACTCGTCCACAGGCATGATTTCCTGCTTCTTGCCAGCCCCTCGCACCCTCACTGCGACCGTGCCATCCTCGACCTCGCGTTTACCAACTACCGCCATATATGGCACCTTCGTCACTTCGGCTTCACGGATCCGATAGTTGAGCGTGTCGTTCCTATCGTCCACGGACGAGCGAATGCCGGCGTCACGCAACTGTTTGTTAATCGCGTGCGCCGCCTCAGCCTGGTCCTCAGCAATCGGAAGCACGGTCACCTGGTCGGGAGCGAGCCAAGTTGGGAACGCCCCGGCGAAATGCTCAATCAAACATCCTACGAACCGTTCCATGGTACCTAGTATCGCTCGATGGATTATGACCGGGCGATGGGGCTTGTTGTCTGCACCGGTATACTCGAGTTCGAACCGCTCGGGGAGCTGATAGTCGAGTTGGATTGTGGTGCCCTGCCACTCACGCCCGATCGCATCCTTGAGTTTGATGTCGATCTTGGGACCGTAAAACGCGCCACCACCCTCGTCGAGACCGTAGGTTGCGTCCATTCTTTCGAGCGCACGCTTCAACGCACCCTCAGCAACGTCCCACATCGCGTCATCGCCGATCTTCTTGTCCGGACGAGTCGACAGGTCAACGCGGTACTCGAAGCCGAACGTGCGGTTCAATACGTAGTCGGTCAGGTCCATGAGATCGAAGATCGCGTCCTCAATCTGATCCTCGGTAAGGAAGATGTGTGCGTCATCCATGGTCAGCATGCGGACGCGCAGCAAGCCATGCAGCGCACCGGACAACTCGTTGCGATATACGTTTGCAACCTCCGAGAGCCGCAGCGGTAACTCGCGATAAGAGCGCTGTCGAGCGGCAAATATCAGAGTGTGCACAGGGCAGTTCATCGGCTTCACCTGATACATCACGTCATCAGATTCCCCTTCGCATGCTGCCATTGACGGGAACTGATGCTCCTCGTACATGGGTAAATGCCCCGATCGCACAAAAAGCTGCCGCCGGGTCACATGAGGGGTATACACCAGGTCGTAGTTACGACGCAGCAACTCGTCTTCAATGAACCTCCGCAACTCGTGCTGGATGATGGCGCCTTTGGGGTGCCATAACACCATGCCCGGGCCGATGTCGTCGTGCACACTGAATAGATCGAGCTGTTTGCCGAGCTTACGGTGGTCTCGTTTCTCCGCTTCCTCCAGACGCCTCAGGTAAGCATCGAGATCGGCCTTCTTGAACCAAGCGGTCCCATAGATTCTCTGAAGCATTTGGCGCGTCGAGTCGCCACGCCAGTATGCGCCGGCGGCGTGAAGTAGCTTGAAGTGCTTGATCTGCTTGGTCGTCTTGACATGGGGACCACGGCACAGGTCAACGAATGGCCCGTCTGTGTAGACTGATATGGCCTCGTCGTCTCCCAGCTCTTCCAATCTCTCGAGCTTCAAGGGATCGTCACGGAACCGCTCTCTGGCTTCCTCGAGGCGTACCTCTTCCCGGACGAAGCGAAACTCCTCAGCCGCAAGCTCCCGCATCTTCTTTTCGATCTCCTCGAGATCGTCGGGCGTGAACGGGGTTTCCACTTCGAAGTCATAGTAGAAACCGTCTTCGATCGCGGGTCCAAAACCGATCTTCGCATCTGGAAATAGCTCGCGCACGGCGGTCGCCATCAGATGAGCTGCTGAGTGGCGCAAAGCCTCGAGTGCGAGGGGATTCTTCTCAGTGAGAATCTCGAGCTTGGCATCGTCTTTGATTGGCCGGTTGAGGTCCCACACGTCGCCGTTCACCACTGCCGCTATTGCAGATCGAGCGAGCCCTGCGCTGATCTCTTCAGCAACGGCACTGGCCGAGGCCCCGACAGGCATCTCCTTGACCGACCCGTCGGGTAGTGAAATCCTGACGGTCTGTTTCATGATGTAGTCGCCGTGAGTGTTGTCTGGATGGCTGGATTCAGAAGGTTGGCACAGGTAGACCTACCCGCGACCCAACCGATCGGAGCCGCGGTTAGTAGGGAGCCGTCTGAAAGAGCAGAAATAAAGGCGTTCATGTTTCGGTATACCCATGCATCTTTTCGTGTCGTATAATTGTAGCATGGGCACTCTATCGGTGCCACGGGAGGCAAATTGCTTCAGATAGACAGCGAAGACAGAAACATCACAGGCATTGCCCTGTCGGCCGCCCTGGGCTTTGGCCTCGGTCTGGTGGGTGGTTTGTTGCTCCGCGAATTCGTGGGGCTGGATACCGAGCCCGTCAAAAAGGCGGTCCGTCGACTCAGTGGACCGTACCGAGAACCCAAGGAGGACGAGAGCGCTATCGAGGACGCAGTTGTCCAGGCGTGGGAAGATGACCCTGACCTGCGGCCCTTGTCACTCGCGGTCGAAGCACTTGGGGACGGAATAGTCGAGATCACGGGTACAGCCTCGAGTCAGATGACGCGCCAGCTTGCAGGTGATGTCGCACGCAGCGTGCAAGGAGCCGACGTAGTCCTGAACCGAATCCACATAGAGGGAACCGCAAACGAAGCCTCCGAGTCGGAGTTCGCGCACGAATCCGGCTGAGGCTTATCAGCACCGGAATTCCATTCCATGACACTTGCACCGCAATACGATCCCCTGGCGATCGAGTCAGGCATATATAAGCGTTGGCTGGACGCCGGCGTGTTTACCGCGAACGCGGAATCAGACGACGACCCATATGTGATCGTCATCCCGCCACCCAACGTCACAGACGTATTGCATTCAGGTCACGGCCTCAACAACACGCTGCAGGATGTGTTGATCCGTTACCAGCGCATGCGAGGGAGAGAGGCCGTTTGGCTGCCGGGCACCGATCACGCAGGTATTGCCACGCAGAACGTGGTTGAGCGCGCACTTGCCAAGGAAGGGAAGTCGCGTCACGACCTCGGCCGTGAGAAGTTCGTTGAACGCGTCTGGGAGCACGTGGGAAAGACGGGCAACACGATTTTGGAACAGCTCAAAGCAATCGGCTGCTCATGCGATTGGTCGCGAACGCGGTTCACGTTCGACGAGGATTATTCGCTCGCCGTGCGAAAGGTCTTTGTCGACCTGCACGATGCCGGCCTCGTGTATCGCGGACAAAGGGTGATCCATTGGTGCCCTCGCTGTCACACCTCGCTCTCGGATGAAGAAGCGGAATTCAAGGACAAAGCCGGTCATCTCTACCACATTTCATACGAGGTGATCGATCCGAAGGACGGAGGCCCGAGAGAGGCCGTTGTCGCCACCACGCGTCCGGAAACAATGTTCGGCGACGTTTGTCTCGTACTTCACCCCGAAGATGAACGCTGGGGATCATACGAGGGCACCACGGTGAGGATCCCGCTCACGAACGTCGAGATCCCGGTCCGCACCAGCAACGCCGTGGAGCGCGATTTCGGCACGGCAATCTTAAAGGTCACTCCGGCCCATGACGCAAACGACTTCGATATCGGGGAGCAGCTAGGCGGATTCGATCGCCCCGTGATCATCGGCGAGGACGCGAAGATGATGGATGTCAGTCGCGTCCCCGAGGTTCTGCGCGGGTTGGATCGTTTCGACGCACGCAAAGAGACCGTCGAACAACTGAAGGCAAACGGACAGCTCGTAACGGTCGAGAATTACGATCACGCAGTGCGCCACTGTTACAGGTGTCGCACTGCTGTCGAGCCCCTGTTGTCCAACCAGTGGTTCGTGCGCATGAAGCCGCTTTCAGAGCCGGCGTTGGAGGCATACAAGACAGGCCGTCTCAAGTTCGTGCCCGAGCGATGGGGCAAGGTGTACGAGCACTGGATGACAAACATCCGCGATTGGAACATCTCGCGGCAGTTGTGGTGGGGACACAGAATTCCGGCTTGGTTCTGTGAAAATCAGGAATGCGATCACATTACGGTCGCCATGGAAACACCCGAGAGCTGCGGCAAGTGCGGCGGATCGGTGCGGCAGGACGATGATGTGCTCGACACATGGTTCTCATCGTGGTTGTGGCCTTTTGCCACGTTCGGTTGGCCAAAGGCGACATCGGACCTCCAGAGATTCTATCCAGGTCACACCCTCGTTACAGCACCCGATATCATCTTCTTCTGGGTGGCTCGAATGGTCATGGCGGGCTACCACTTCATGGGTGACACTCCGTTCGAGACTGTTTACCTCAACGGGGTCGTACGCGATCCGCAGCATCGCGCATTCTCCAAGTCATTGGGCAACGGCATCGACCCACTGGACGTAGTCGAGCTGTACGGTGCAGACGCGTTGCGCTACACGCTCGTGGCAGGGGCTGCGGCGGGTACGGACATCATCATGGACCGGAACGACCTGGAGGCAACATTCGCCGCAGGTCGACACTATGCCAACAAGTGCTGGAACATCGGGCGATTCATCGTCTCCAATCTGGATGGGCCGGCAACGCCCATGAATGAGCTCGGCGAAACGGATCTGGAACTAGCCGATCGCTGGATCTTATCGAGGTGCCAGCGGACTATCGAGACTGTGACCGATTCACTCGATCGATATCGACTGAACGATGCGGCAAGCGCAATTTATCACTTCATCTGGGACGAGTTGGCAGACTGGTATGTGGAGCAGGTGAAGCCCAGGCTGTACGGCACTACCCCAGGGGGCGAAACGGCCCGCGGTGTGTTGAGCCATGTATTTGAAACTGCTCTGAAGCTGCTGCACCCCATCATACCTTTCCTGTCCGAGGAGCTGTGGGGCCACCTGGCTGGAGAGCGCCAGGGATTGTTGGCAGCGGCCAGCTGGCCAGTCGTCGAGCACAAGCGCGTGGACGAAACTGCCGAGCGTGCGTTTTCGCGCGTACAGGCCGCAACCTCGGCAATTCGAACGGTGCGGGCCGAATATCGAGTACCTCCGGGCAAGCCGGTTCGCGCAATATTCCAGCCAGCCGATGAGAATGCGTTGTCCGACTTTGAATCCGAACGGCATACTATCGAGCGCCTTGCAAAGGTGAGTGAGTTGGTTATGGGTGCGGATGCCGCAGATGAGGTTGGGGCTCACGCGGTCTTGCCGGACGGTTCATCTGTGTTTGTGCCTCTGGGTGACGCTATCGATGTAGAGACAGAAGTCGCGAGATTGAGTGGCGAAGTCGAGAGGATCGAGAAACAACTGGCGGGAGTGAAAGCGAAGCTCAACAACGAGAAGTTTGTGAGCCGCGCCCCCCAAGATGTGGTCGATCGGGAACGCGAGAAGGAGCGGTCGTGGAAAGAGCAGCGAGAAACACTCGCCGCCAAGTTGCGCGCATTGGGTGTTTAGCACTACTGCTGACTGCCTGCGCTACAATACAGGAACCGCCTGGTGGGCCTCCGGACTTCGACCCACCGATAATTCTGTCGGTTACACCTGACTCTGGAGCCGTAGTCGACGACTTCGATGATGCGGTTCAGGTCCAGTTCAACGAAGTAATCGACGAACGCTCCGGATCAGGTCTCGAGAATCTGGTATTGCTTTCGCCTCGCCCCGAAGAGCTGGACGTCTCTTGGAAACGCTCCAGGGTTACGATTGAGCCCAAGGATGGTTGGCACGAGAACATCGTGTACCAACTCACCTTGCTGCCAGGGTT
>JBDHHK010000151.1:0-11038 GCA_039589395.1 Gemmatimonadota bacterium | reverse complement strand
CCGGATGATCTACCGCGGTTCTCCGGTCTCGGAGTCATAGCTTCAGTCAGAGGTATCTTCGCAACGTCAGACGGACCGTGGGTTGAGACCCGCCTTGGAGTGGAGCGCACTAGGGAACGCGGATACCAGTACAAGTCGCTATTCGAGAGTGGAGCAGTTGTGATCAACGGGACCGATCCGCCCGTCGAAGATATCAATCCAATTGCCAACTTCTATCGCTCGGTTACGCGAGTGATGGACAATGGCGTGGTGTTTTACCCCGAGCAAAGAATGACACGGGAGCAAGCGCTGGCGTCTTACACTGTGAATCCCGCGTACGCCGGGTTCGAAGAAGATCTCAAAGGCACGATCAGCGTCGGCAAGCTTGCCGACATAACAGTGCTCTCGAGAGATATTATGACGGTACCGGACGACGAGATACTCGATACCGAGGTGGTGTATACGATTATTGATGGGGTGGTGCGATACTCTAAGAGTGAGCGGTGAGTAGCAGTGGGTTGTAAGTGGTGAGTAGTGAGTGGGGTAGGTGGGGTCGACCCACCACTCACGTTTTGCTCACACTCCTTCGGGTCCAGATCTCTGCGGTACTCCGCACTCTGGCCAGGGCGCCGGTCGATACCGGGAATGCGTCGGTCGCGTGGTATAGTCTCTATGGCACGCAAGACGGGATTGTCTGTTGGGAAGCTCTGGGCCGTTGCTTGAACCGGGACCGCGATCAAGAACATAAACAGCCCTATGCCTTTGGCGAAGCGAATCAAATACTCCGGTTAGTGTTAGCGAATTCAATCCTATGAGATTACGGACAGCCATGAATGGGCGTTGAGAAAACTCGGCTCATTCTCGAGTGGCAGCCGCACTTGTTTTGACCTCATCGTGAGCGTGGTGCTCGACGGATCCTTTCGGGAAAAGTAATGCGACAACGACGCCGATCACGGCCATCCCTGCCATCACCAGATAGACGGTAGTGAGCCCACCATCGAGTGCATAAACAAAGGAGTTCAGCACTTCCGCAGGCATCTGCATCCGCTCATCTGGATTGAGTGCGACATTCACGTTCACGTCGGAGCTCAGATGTTCTGCGAGGTGTGCATTGAGTACCGCACCCAGGGCGGCAACTGCAATTGCCCCGCCAATCGTACGGAAGAACTGAACCGAACTGGTTGCAATGCCGCGTTGACTGCGTGGCACCGCATTCTGTACGGAGAGCAGATACGGGGTAGACATGAACCCCAACCCTATGCCAACGATGAACATCGCCAGCATAACTGCGGCACGCCCCGATTCTGGAGAAGCACCAGAGAGCATTAGACAACCAATTGCTCCGAAGCCCGCTCCCGCAATAGTGAACGGGCGGTAACCGAACCTATAGAGGAGCCATCCAGCGGTAGTACTGGCAATCGGCCACCCGATAGACATAGGGGCCAGAGTCATCCCGGCATCTATAGCGGTTCCTCCAAGCACACCCTGTGTAAACATCGGAACGAATGCTGCGGCACAGAATAGGATGGTACCCAACACGATGCTGCCCATACTCGAAATGGCAACGACGGGGTTCATGAATAATCCCAATGGAAGCATGGGTTCGGGAGCCCGTTTCTCCTGCCAGAGGAAGATCATCAGGCCTATCCCAGACACTGCGACCATCGCGATTGTCCGAGGGTCCACCCAACCCCATGACTCGCTGCCTTCGAGCAAAGTGAGCAGAAGCAGAGCGATCGCACCTGTGAGACTCAGCGTGCCAACTATGTCGAGTCGGTGCTCGCGGCGGTGTATCTCTTCGTGGTAGTACAGGAACAGCCCCGCGACCGATGCGAGCCCGAACGGGATGTTTATGTAGAACACCCATCTCCATGAGAGCAGGTCGGTAATCAAACCGCCAGCGGCGGGCCCAATGATGCTCGACACGGCCCATACGCCCGAGAAGAGCCCCTGAACTCGTCCCCTCTCTTGGATGGTGTAAATGTCTGCCATCAAGGTCACGGAGACTGGCATCACGGCGCCTGCCCCCAAGCCCTGAAGGGCTCGATACGCAATGAGCTGACCAGGGGTCGTCGATGTACCCGCTAACGCTGCGCCCAGCAAGAAGAGGGCTACGCCAATGGTAAAGATCTTTCGGCGCCCGTAGAGGTCGGCCAGTTTGCCATACATCGGCACCGTTGTGGTAGATGCGAGCAGGTACGCTGAAAAAACCCAGCTGTACTTCGCCATGCCCCCCAAGTCGGCTACCACCGTAGGCATAGCCGTGCCGACCGCGGTTGCCTCTAACGCGGCAAGGAACATGGCCAACATCAGGGCCGCAGTTACCAGTCTACGTTCGCGTCCTGGTTCCAATTCTTTGTGATGTATGTGTGTTCAAGTCGTCGAAAACACCGAAGAGTCGGCCGACTGGACGGTCGCACCAAATCAGCGGTCGGAACGTAAGGTGACGCGCACCGTCGACACAACCTTCTCTTTGTTCAGCCGTGTGCGACCCTTGCACATCGCCGAGCATCAAACATGTTGATTAGTGCGGATCCGAGCGAGTGATTCACCAGTTGCCTATTGAGGAGGCGTGTCAGTGATCTACAAGCTCAAGGCCCATTCGTTTGCCTGTATGGTATTGCTGGCGTCCATTGTGTGCGGTGAGAGTGTCGCGCAACAGCCAGGTGAGCTCGGTTACCGAGACACTTCGGTGTTGCCAGCAGGAGTTGTAGGTGAGCGCATCACCAGCCTGATTGCGACGTTCAATTCTGGCGATCAGGCAGTCATTGAACGGTTTCTCGAAGACGAATGTACGGATTCATTCCGTAACTTCGCTCCGCTCGAAAGACACCTGAACGTGTTCACTTCAACTAGGCGCAGTTGGGGTGAGGTGACCTTTCACGGAATTCGCACCTACAATCCTCCACGACGCGATGAGACCGTCGTGATTCTGCGGGACGAAAACTTCGGAGCGTGGCGGGCGTTCACACTCCAATTTGACGTGAGCCAAAACAGCAGAATCTCGAGCATCGGTCTGAACGACGCACGTACTCCCTCGAACGTTTCAGAGCCGGCATTAACGGAGCAGGACATGATTCATGAGGTGACAGACCTTCTGAATCGTACTTGTGAAAGGGACGTGTTCTCTGGGAGCGTACTAGTAGCGAACGGTGAAGACGTGTCTTTCACACACGCTTGCGGAGAGGCCAGTAAACGATTTCACGTACCCAACAACATTGACACCAAGTTCAACCTGCGTTCGATGAACAAGATGTTCACGTCAACGGCGGTGATGCAGCTAGTGGAAAATGGTGTTGTGTCATTACATGACACGCTCTCAAAATACCTGGATGAATCGTGGCTACCACGAGAGGTGACCGACAGGATTACGATTCACCATCTTCTCACTCACACTTCGGGACTCGGCAGCTACTTCAACGAGACGTATTGGAACAGCTCGCGCGAACTCTACAGAGCGCTCGACGACTACAAACCGTTGATTCGTGATGAGCGGCCGGCGTTCGATCCGGGAACAAACTGGCAGTACAGCAATACGGGCATGTTCCTTCTCGGCGTCGTGATCGAGAGCGCTACCGGTCAGGACTACTTCGAATACATTCGCCAGAATATCCATCGACCGGCAGGGATGGAGAATTCTGACAGCTATGACATGGATATGCCTGTCGAGAACCTGGCAATTGGCTACGATCCTTCGCCGGAATCGGAGTGGGGTTACGAGAATAACCTTTACAAACACGTTATCAGAGGCGGTCCGGCCGGCGGTGGTTTCTCTACCGTCGGAGATCTTCACAGATATGCGCTAGCACTACTGTCAGGTGAACTGGTGTCGCAGGAATCACGCGATGCGCTCTGGACGGATCACTTTGGAGCCGGTTACGGGTACGGATTCGGCATCGAGGAAGGGCCCAATGGAAAAGTCGTAGGGCACAGTGGTGGTTTCTCCGGGATCAATTCCAACCTCGACATCATGCTGGACCGAGGTTACATCGTGGCGGTGATGTCGAACTACGGGGGAGGAGCAGGTCCAATCGCGAGTCGGATATCAGGCTTGATTGCGAGGGTGCCGACAGAGTTTCAGTAGGGGCCAACGTCCGAGTGGAATAGGCGATTGTTGGCTTGGGATCAGCTGTTCCATGCTTCGAGTTGGTGATTCTAAGCTTCGAATCGGTCGTCCTTAACTTCGAACCGGTGATTCTAAGCTTCGAACCGGTCGTTCCTAACTTCGAATCGGTGATTCCAAGCTTCGAACCGGTCGTTCCTAACTTCGAGTCGGCGATCCTAAGCTTCGAATCGGTCGTTCCTAACCTCGAATTGTTGATTCTAAGCTTCGAACCGGTCGTTCCTCACTTCGAACAGGGGATTCTAGGCTTCGAATCGGTCATTCCGAGCATCGAATCGACCCCATTTCGGCACTTGTCAGACTGTCCGAATGCCTGCCGGTTCTGTAGGATGTTGTTAATAAACAACTTATACGACTGTCACCTGGCCGGTATACGCATCTCCCACCATGTAGCAGCGCAGTCGTCCGTCCACGATTCCGGCAGATTTAACTGGTCGAGGCGTATCGCTAGGTCCGAAGCTGACTGAGGTCGGTTCTCTGGCTCCTTCTCCAGGCAATCCATCACGATCTGTTCGAGTGCGGGCGGGATGTCCATTTCGGAGCGAGCGGACGGCGAGTCGGGGATGTCGCGGGCATGCTTCACGATTACGGCCATGGCTGACGACCCCTCGAACACCAACAGGCCCGTCAGAAGCCAATACGCGACACAGCCCACAGCATAGATGTCTGCCCGTCCGTCAACCAGGCCTCCATCCGAAAGCATCTCAGGTGCCATGAAGCTTGGCGTACCCACCGCAGTACCGTGCTGAGTGAGGTCGCCTTGGTCATCCTCGGTGGTATGCCGCTTTTTGACCAGGCCGAAATCCAGGACCTTCACGAAATCTCTATCACGACCGTATCGGCAAATGAACAAATTTGCCGGTTTGATATCCCGGTGCATCAAGCCGGCTTCGTGCGCTTCGTCCAGGGAATGGCATACCTGTCTGAGAATGTGGACCACACGCTCGGCCGGAATTGGACCGTACTGTTTCACGAGTGTGTCTAAGTCAATGCCTTCGAGCAGCTCCATTACGTAAAAGAATGTCCCGTCCTTTGAGAGACCGAAGTCGTAGATCTCCACTGTGTGCGGCGACCTCAAACTGGCGGTTGCTTGTGCCTCACGTTCGAAACGCTGGAGCAGGGTGTGCCCCGATGCTTCGTCAGCCCCCACAGCATCTGGCCTGATCAACTTGATTGCCGCGGGGCGAGCCAACATCTGGTGCTTGGCTCGCCACACCTCTCCCATTCCACCGCGGCCCAGCAGGGTTTCCAGATGGTAAGCACCCATCTGCTTTGCCTTGGCCACGTCGACGTTCAAGCCGTAGATGATCCGCGACGCGACATAGGCAATGATTACCGCCAGCGTGGGGCTGATGATTGTGCCTGGGAGGGTGCTCCTTAGCGTCTCCAACGGATACACGCCCTGGGACCACAGACCGACCGCTGCGAGCGGTTCCATACTCGCAGCTGCAACCGAGGCAATCAACATTGTCCGAGGAGGACAGGGAATCAGCACCGGGAAAAGGATGACGATCGGAACGCACCATGAAATGAACATGGGTGCACCGGTATCACGATAAAACCACAGCTGACCTGCTGATGCTGCTACGAGGCATAGCAGCACTTCGAGTGCCAAACCCAAGTACAGCACGGCGGTGTCGCTGAGTCGGCGCCCACGAGCGGCCAACCACACAAAGATCGCTGCCACCAGGTTTATCAGTTGCGCAACTACGTTGAAGGCGGATCCGAATACGTCCACTCTTCCGCTCAACATGAGCGCGAGAGACGTCACAGCTCCGAACGTACACAGACCGATTGATAACAGTGCTATCAGCCGAACTCGATTGCGGATTAGATGGAGCAGGCCTTTGGTGAGCTGTAGGCCTTTGCTCGGCAGGACTTTTTCGGACGCGGGTGTTCGGTCTAACGGGAGGATGGTGTCGGTTGGATCGGAGCTGTTCGCAAATGCCATGTGTTTGTTCAACTGTTGCTTGTCCGCGTTCCGTAGCTAATGATGCGGGCTAACGTGTGTTCTTGTGGGAAGCATGGCAAGGGGTTAGGGAGTACGCGCTATTCGCAACTCCTCCAAATCCGCATGCGCCTGGGCAATCAGCTCTGCCAGCAAATCCTCCTCTGAACGAGTCTCCGCTTCAATCATCCACTCTCGCTGGCGATCCAGATCGGCCCGTGCATCCGCCATCATCGTCTCGAACTCAACACTTCCTCGCAGTGTCTCGAGCATTGGGTCACGCAATCCCATGTATGTGTATGCAAAAAACCAGCCGTGGTCGAGCGCTTCCCGGAGCCATCTAATTGCCTCAGCGATGTCCCCTTGTATCGCGTGCACCCTCACTAAATCGTAATAGTGATGATTGGCGAAAGTGACGCGTTGGCCGAGAGACTCCTGATCCAGTTCAGAGCTGCGCTGCAACATCTCTTGTGCTTGTTCGGTGTTGCCCTCTTTCAGCAGAACGTACGCCAGCAACGTCGTTGTCACGACTCCGTTCTGTGCAACCAGGAGCGCCGGAGGCTCGAGATTCAAGGCTGCTTCGAGATAACGCCGTGCCGCGTCCCAGTTCCCAGCGAAGATCTCCACGAGTGCTCCGGTGGTTAGTAACGCAGCCGTGCGTGGGTCAGCTTCAGCCAATGCACGCTCGATTTGTTCTCGGGCTTCTAGCAGCTTGCCCTGGGTGAGGTAGAAGCTGGCCAGCCACAGACGTCCGTCCCGGGTTGCCGCGACCACTTTCTCTTGCATACGCTCAGCGCGCTCATGGTCGCCAACGTACCAATACTGTATAGCTCTGAATCCACTGGGGGCTGGATTCTGAACGGCGAGCGCCCACCATGATGATCCGAGACTCACCTGTCCAATTCCGTTATAGTACAGGCCAAGCATCCGACGTGGCGTTATTGAGTCCGGAGCCAAATCGAGGGCTCGCACGAGCGGTTGTAGTTGCCCGTAACGGTCGTTGGAAAACCTTCGTGCGTATCCTAGCGCCGCATGCGCGTGGTAGTCGGACGAATCAAGTGCTATCGCGAGCTCCGCCTCTGACACCGCCGAGTCCAGGATTTCAAGGGGGGGGCCCGACATGGCAAGGTTGGTAAACCAGACGGAGCGGAAGGCATGAGCGCGGGACAGTTGCGGATTGAGTTCCAGTGCTCTCTCGAGGAGCTCCGGTATCTGCGCCCGATCATGTCCTCCGAGGTGAATTTGTCTCACCGCTTCCACGCATTCCTCTGCGGTGAGGCTCAGCGTCTGCGCACCCAACATAGGTGCACCTTCTTCTCCGCCGCCAGAGGCCGAGGCCATGTGTGAGAACCAGGGAGGCACCAGCCAGGCTGCTATCAAAACCAGAACAGCCCCGGCTATCGCGAACCCGATTTTCCGAGGCGGTCTCCACCAAGTGCCTCGCTCCACGGTCTCGGTATCGGCTGACTGCAGCGGCGAGATCATTGACTCTGCCGCCTCTGATTCGAGATTCACTGCCACTTCAGAGCTGCTCGCTGAGCCCCGGTTGGCATCGGCCCTACTGCGGACTGCCTCCAAAAGTTCTTGGGTCTCGGCCGACGGTTCCGCGTCGAACTCTTGTTCGAGATATCGGAAAAACTTGTCGTATTCCCTTAGTGCACCCGCACGGTCACCAATATGGTCGAGGAATCCAATCATGCGCTGGAACACTGTCTCGTCGTCCGGCGCAAGTCCAAACGCACGTTTGGCCCAAAACGCTGCCTCCTCCCAGTTGCCGGCCGATTCTTCGTTTTCCACCAGTGACCACGCTGATAACACAGCCTCATGCCTGATGCGGGCACGCTCGGCCTCGAGCCATCGCTCGAATTCCACCAATCCAGGCAAGAACAAACCTTCCAGGAGATCGCCGCGATAGAGTTTGATAGCGGTTTCGTGGTGACCCGCGTTCACCTCGTGTCCGAAGGCGGCGACATCACACCACACCATCTCGGGATTAACCCCGACGAGGCCGTCGCCGTGCTTGAGAATCGCTCCATTGCCACCGATTTCATCTGTAACACCGTTCGCCTGCGCCTCCGCTCCGTTGTCGAGGTCTCCGTTCATCGCCTTCCGGATCCGATACAGTGCCTTACGCAACGAAGCTTGTGCCTTCACCTGATCCATTTCAGGCCAAAACCGCCCCAGCACGGTGTCTCGTTGGTGAAGTGTGCCCGGTGTGGGCATAGACAGATAGGTGAGCAGCCCCACCAGTTTGGGCCGGGCCAGAAGCGACTCGGAAACATCCCGCGCGGCTCCATCGATTACCGGTGGGCCCAGAACACTCAAACGGATCAAGCCGTCATCTGGCATACTGATCCTCCGTCACTTCAACAGTATCTCCAATTCATGGTGGAGGTCAAGGAAGAACGCGCCTGAATAGATGCAAGACCTGCGGCAAATAACAGCTGGAACGCTCCTGGAACGCTCCTGGAACGTTCAGGGAACGCTCGCTGATTAGACTGGTTCCCTCGAACGCGCCGTTGTGGCTGTTGCGCTCACCCGCCCAACTCCGCATCCGCGTGAGCCATATGCACAGCCACTTCCGAAAACGGAGGACAGGACGATGAGGTTCCTCTCTATTACAACTGTGACAACCGCAGTCGCAATCATGGCAGTCGCCTCAATCATGGCAGTCGCCTGCGCGGATGGGCCTACCGTTCCGCAAGAAGATATCGGCGGTCCCCGACTCGCGAAGGGTGGCGGAAAGGGTCCACCTGGAGACACTGGTGTCGCCGAAGGTCCTCATATGCTCCGGTTTCCCGCTTCGAACGACAACTCGTATGGCATACGTAGCGACGGTGAGGGAACCGATCCTTATCCCGACGATTATGTCGACGGGGAGCAGAAGGTAGCAGTCCATTTTTGGGGCACCGGCATTTTCCGCTGGTGGGTGAGCCATAACCTGAAGAGAAAGGACACTCCAGAGCGTTCTCAGGTCATAGTGTTTGGCGATACAGCTCCCGGTTACCCCGAACGACCGCCTTTCGGAGACTCAATCAACGTGGAAAACGCTTTTGGTGCCACAAACTACCCAGAGGATTCGGTCGGTACTCCGAAGGGTATGCAGGCGATGGACCTGGATGAAGTCATAACCTCTTGGCTCATAATCAAGTGGAACGATCCTACCGGCCTCGAGTATCGGCTGCGCTGGGGAGCTGAATGTGAATTCTATGATGGTATAGGCTTCCCAGACGATCAGAATACACGGGTAAACATCGCTGCAGCTGACTTAAACGGCGATGGCAGCATCGACAAATGGACCGTCACGTCGAAAGAGCCTCACCACATGAGGCTCTGCCGCGAGACCGACAGATGGAACTTATCCTTCGAGGAAATTGGCCGTTTCGTGATGCCACTCAAGATCGAGGTGTTCCGGTCGGCGGATCTGAGAGATTGAGAGTACTTCGAGCTGTCCTAATGTCGGCGGTGTTCATAATGGCCTGTGGCGACGGCAGCGGCCCACCTGATGAACCGGTCGCTGCCACGCTGCGCCTGGTCTCTGGCGACGACCAGTTACAGATTCCCGGAGTTGCACTCGCAGACCCGATAATCGTGCAGGCGTTTGACGAGGGTGGGGATCCTGTTTCCGGTGCCACGGTGGTGTGGAGTGTCCAAGCCGGTGAAGGTACCGTCGCTCAGTCTGCCACCACTGACAATTCAGGACTTGCGTCCACAGCCTGGACGCTCGGGCCTGAGGAAGGCATTCAGCGTGTCCTTGTCAGCTGTGGTTCAGCAACGAGCCAGTTCTTTCAGGCACGAGCGGTTGAGGGACCTCGCGATATAGCATTTTCCGCCAATCCTGGCCTGCGCTGCGATCTGTATCAGATGGGTTCCGATGGCGGTAACACGGTCAAGCTCACCGAAACGTCATATCAGAACGAGACATTTCCTGAATGGTCGCCCGACGGGATGAAGCTTGCATTCGTTCGTGGTGGTGTATCAGTCATCGATTTCGAAGCCATGTCGGAAGTGCAGATCATCCAGTATGAGGATGTCTTTTGGGAGTGGGGCGGGCTCAGTTAGTCTCCCGATGGTGAGCGAATCCTATTCAGCCGTAACGATCAACTTTTCACCATTACAGCGGATGGCGCTGAGCTCGAAGATCTGGGAATTGCAGCGACTCCCTGCATGGTCTCCCAACGGGAATGAGATTGCCTTCGCGCGAGATTGGGAGTTGCTCGTTGTCAACGCAGACGGGACAAACGAACGCCAGCTTACCGAATCGACACAGTTGTCGTACACTCCTCGCTGGTCACCAGATGGTGCGAGGTTGGTGTTCACTCGGGAAAACCTCGGCGTGTTTGGCTGCCGAGGAGTGGAGCTGTGGACTGTGAAAGGTAATGGCTCAGACATGCAGCTCATTGCAGAAACGTTACAAGATGGCGGGACTTGCGGTAGCGCCGGCATGGCTGGCTGGTCGCCGGATGGACACAGCCTGATGTATGAGTTCTGGATCCCGCCCGGCGGAGAGAGATGTGAGGGGAAGTACACGAGTGACTTGCACGTGGTCAACCTGACCACTCGGGAGCAAGTGGTGGTGGCAAACCAACTCTGCGAAAACCGGATGCCCGCGTGGAGATCGGTGGTGAACTGAGCCGGCGAGAGGTGGATAGGCAGCGGCGCCAGGCAAGGTGAGGTGAGTTCGGATGACCGAGGTGAACATCGGAGCCCCCCTTACCCGGAATGGCCCCGCTCCGTGAACGCCTCAATGAGCGATCACCTAGCCTTCGACCGCTTTCACAAACCCTCCACAGCGGTTTGCAAACCCTGCACTCCAGTCGTACCTTCTCCCTTGCGGTAGTGGCTTCGGGTAGGGATAACTCAACAAGTGAGTCTCTCAGGACCCGCTGGGCGATGGCCACTGAACCACCCACCGAATTATGCCAGCTGCTTGGCGCGGCGGACGAAGCAGCGCGCCAGAAGGCTTGGGAGGAGTTTGTCCAAAAGCA
>JBDHHK010000150.1:0-14751 GCA_039589395.1 Gemmatimonadota bacterium | reverse complement strand
TGCCAGCCCGCGCGCGTACACGAACGTCGGCTTCGGGTTGCTCGGGAGCTTGCTCGAGCACACGGCTGACGTACCATTCAACGAGTACTGCAAAGAACACATCTTCTCGCCACTCGGCATGGATCAAACGGGTTGGATGCTTACCGAGATCAACACAGCGAACCACGCAGTTCCGCACTCACTACTAGCAGACGACTTCGAGATCCCCGAAGGAAGCACGATAGAGGAACTCCTCCCCGGCGAAAACGCAACTGAAGAGATGCTGGCTCCAGGATCGTGTTTTCCGCACTGTTTGTACAGCTTTTACAACTATCCGGACGGATTGGTGCGCACGAGCGTCAACGAGCTGTCGGCGTTCCTGCGCGCATACATGAACGGTGGATCCCTTTACGGCGCGAAGATCCTCGAACCCACCACGGTGGACCTAATGCTCTCGAACGAGCATTTCGGCCGAGGCCTTTGTTGGAGCACACGCGAACTCCGCAATGGAGATCTCGTGTGGGGTCACGGCGGTGGTGACCCTGGGATTGCCACATATATGGGATTCAGACAAGCCGATTCGGTTGGCGTAATGCTGTTCTTCAACTACGACAGCCCTGGGGAGGGCGGCGAGGAAATTCTGGAGCGGCTAATCGCTTTGGGCGCGAGCGCATGGGGCGACTAGCCAAAAGGTGTTTCACTCCTTTCTCAACGCCTCCACCGGATCCACGTTCTCCGTGCGGTGAGTCTGCGTTTGCCTGTTTGTTGCTTCTTTCGAGTTAGGCCCGCTAGAACGACAGCACGGAGGATTTCCTTCCGCCGCCAGCGGTCTGCCGCCTGCGTGCCCTCGGCTGCTCTCCTTCGACGATATCCTTCCTCTAGTTCACTCAGAAAGATGCGGGCATCCAACTTTCCCAAATTAAGCTGCAGAAGTAGCCGTACGATCCGGGTCATCGCGGGCTCTCCAATTCGGCCTGAAATCCGTCCCAGAGGTTCATCAACGCCGCGCGCATCTCCCGTAGCCTCTCCATTCCCGCCGGGGTCAGGTCGAAGTACCTTCGGACTCGGCCCTTCTCCTCGAACTGACCTTCTACCCTGGATTGAAGAAGGCCCTTCTCCTCTAACCGCCGCATGGCGATGAATACGGCCGACTGCGCGACATCTCGCCCTGTTCGAGCTTCAATCTCCTGTACCACAGAGACCGAGTAGGCCTCACCTTCCAAGCGCAAGGTGGCGATCAGAGCCTGATGCTCGAGGTCACCAAGTGCAGTTCTGGTCATTGATTCCCACCGTTTTCAGTCGTCCACTATAGTTGCTAGTCTATTGGACACTTCAGTGACCCAAAAGGTTGTACTGGGGTTTTCAGAGACTGTGCTACTTCAGCTCACAGTCAGCTTCAAACCGGCGCAGCGACCCTTCGAGCGCACGCTGGGAGAGCCGCCTCGGCACTGGCAAAGTCGATGGGAACATTGTCCGCGCATTCCCGCGGATCACAACAGGTGTGACATACCCGTTTCAGTGCGCGGAAGCCAAGCAATTCAACATCTGGTGTGAGGAATCCATCTTTCACGGGTTCGTTCCGCAGCAGATCTGTACTCAGATACTTCTTGTTGTCATCGGCGAACACGGTTACGACGGTCGCATCCGGCCCGAGTTGATTCGAAACTTCCAAAGCGCCTAGGAGGTTGGCACCCGAAGAAATGCCAACACCGAGACCCAGTCTATTCGCCAACATCTGCGCCATGAGTATGGCGTCACCGTCGTCAGCCGAAATGACCTCATCTAGCACATCCAAATTGACTATTGCCGGAATAAAATCGTCTGATATTCCCTGAATCCGGTGTTTGCCTACTTTGCATCCAGTGGACAAGGTGGGCGAGTTTGAGGGCTCCAGAGGATGAAGACGAATATTAGGGTGGCGCTCTCTAAGGAAACGCCCTGTGCCCATGACGGTCCCACCGGTTCCCACCCCGGCAACGAACGCATCTGGAGCGAGTCCGCGAAACTTGAGTTGCCACCAGATCTCGGGCCCTGTCGTACGCGCATGCGCCTCAACGTTGTCCGCGTTCGAGAACTGACGCGGTAGGAACGAGTGATTTGACTCGGAGGCCATTTCTTCCGCGCGGGCGATGCAGTGCAGAAAGCCACCGTCTTTCTTCGAGACGAGAACGATTTCGGCACCTAGACTGCTGATTAGGTTCATCCGCTCGGCGCTCATCCAATCGGGCATGAAGATCGTAACCGGGTGGCCCATTGCCCTGCCGGCTGCCGCTATTGATATGCCGGTGTTTCCGCTCGTTGCCTCGTAGATGTGATCCGACGGTTCGAGCGCCCCCGAAGCGTAGCCCTCCTGAATGATGTGGAGGGCCATACGGTCTTTGATGCTGCCGGTCATGTTGAGGTGTTCGGCCTTCGCATAGATGACGCGGGCCTCCCCACGAAACAAAAGATCGATGGCGAGTAGCGGCGTATTACCCACGAGGCACTTCAATCCACGAATACGGCGGTCAACGTCTGTGCTTATCAATGTGTTCTCTCCGGGAAAATTATCGATTCGGCCGCGCGGACGAAAACCGATTCTGCGTTATCTGTGAAACTCAGTGAGAGAAGTTACCACACTGGTGCCGCTCGGCACCACGTAGGGGACAGGTCGCGAGCGTTCAGCTCGTAGTCTCACACAGACTCGTCACGCTAGTCCACTCCCGTACCACGTGCTAATCTTCCATCCGCAGCTGCTTTTATCACCCGACGTTTAACAGGAAAGATCTCATGTCTCGAAAAGTCCTTCTCGCAAGCGTGGCCTTGTTGATAGCGACAACTCCTCTTCGGTCCCAATCGCAAGCACCCGTTCGCCCGCTCGGCACACTGCACGAACAGGCGCAGCTACAACAGCTCTGGTTACAACAGCGGCTGGAGACCGTGTTGCCGCAGCTAATGCGCGAGCAGAACATCGAGATGTGGGTTGTCTCGATGCGGGAGTACAATGAGGACCCGGTATTTCCCGCTCTCGTATCGGCCACGACTTTCGCCGCTCGGCGGCGCACCATCTACATCTTCCACGACCGCGGCCCCGATGCAGGCGTGGATCGTATAGCGCTTGGAGGCTCCTCTCAAGGCGGCCTCTACGAAGCAATGCGAGGAGCATTGGTGACAGGGGACGGTCGCCCCGAGGAGCTGACGGGCGAGAACCAGTGGAACGCCCTGGCCGCATTGGTTCGAGAGCGGAATCCCCGCAACATCGCCGTCAACATGTCCAACATTCACGCGTTCTCCGACGGCCTGACTGCTGCGGAATGGGAGCAGATGAGGGAGGCCCTCGGGCCGGATCTAACGAACAGGGTCGTTCGCGCCGAGTTGTTGCCCCTCAACCTGCTATACCTGCGCGTGCCCGGTATGTATCCGGTGTTCAGGAAGATGCAGGAACTGGTCTGGGATCTCATAGGCACGGCGTTCTCCAACGAAGTGGTGATGCCGCGCGTCACTACCACCGACGATGTAGCGTGGTGGATGCGCCAGCGGATAAACGACATGGGGTTACAAACGTGGTTTCACCCGTCGGTTGACGTACAGCGTTTTGGTGGCGTGGAGTCAGATGGGCCAACAGTCATCCAGCGAGGTGATATCGGAATTACCGCACTGGGCCTGAACACCGACACGCAACACCTGGGGTACGTGCTTCACGACTACGAGACCGACGCGCCGGAAGGTCTCAAAGCTGCCTTGAGAAACGGAAACCGCTTGCAGGACATCCTCTTGGCAGAGATGCACCCCGGACGCACCGGCACAGAAGCTCTGCTGGCTGCACTCGCACAGATGCGCGAGGAGGGAATCAACGGTACGATCTACACCCATCCGGTAGGCGACAACGGCCATGCGGCTGGGCCGTTGATCGGACGCTGGGACAATCAGAATGGTGTCCCCGGACGTGGCGACGTGCCGCTCAGAGGACCTAGCTGGTATGCCATCGAGCTACAGGCGACCACACCAGTTCCGGAGTGGGAGAATCAACCTGTTCGCATGGCAATGGAAGAGGATGCAGAACTCACGGCCGACGGAACGATGCACTGGATTCTGGCACAGCAGACGGAGTTCCATCTGGTTAGGTAATAGGGCCAAACCGGGCGGGATCACTCTGGTAGATTAGCCGCATCGCGTGTGGGGTTGAGGATATACCCCTCGCGCCAGGTGCCGCCTACGAACAACGGCTCAACGCCGGCGAACGCCAATCCGGCCAGGTTCCGACTTTCTAAAGCCACGCCTGCCATACCCGCCACCGTGGCTTGCAGGTCGGCGTACGACAGCTCCCCTCGCACATCCATGGGGAAGCAGTTCTCGAGAGCCTTACGCCGCTCCACCAATGCGGCAGACGTCGTGTTTTCCTTTGCCGACGGAGCAGCGATACCCAGCGATTGCCATGCAGCGGTCGGGTAGGACTCGACTGCCACATGGGCGGGCCAATCACCCGTCGTCGAAAGTCTCGGATACAACAGCGTGGCGAGTTCATCAAAAAGCGAAACGCTGAACTGGGTGAAGTCCAGGTGATCGGCGGGCTTCGTTTCTCCCGGGAGGCCGGTCCGTGTTGGCGTGGACAACTCATGCTCGCAGCGGCGCGAATAATCGAGACCATCGTCGGGCGCCTTCCAACCTTGAGGACCGTTTACGACGATGAAGTTGGCTTTCAACTCGTCGGCTAGCGAGACTAGAAATGCTCCCAGCTCGCTTACCTCCGGTTTGCCCGTCAGGCCCGCCGACCGAAGACCGATCGGCGCAACTCCGATGCTGGAATTCGTTTTTCGAAGGGCGACAACACCAACATCGCTGTATTGCTCGATAGCCAGGTCAACCGAAAGGACCGTCATTAGGCCTGTTCCTCTTCCAAACGCCTAGTTACAAACGCCTGCAGCTCATCCCACTCTCGATAGATCTCGTTTTCTATGCTCAGCTGCTCGAGCAACGTTTGAAACACTCGAGCCATGCCAAACGCGAGGTCGCTCGGGGCAAAAAAAACGGTGCCTCTGTAGTTCTTGCGTTCCCGCAGTTCCGGAACAACAAACGCGATCCTACCGGCAGCCGAAACCCTGATCGCGAAATCATCGGCCGAGCTGAAATCGACTATCTCAATGATGCCTGCCGGCACCTCTTCATCATCGCGGAGTTTTCTGAGGTGCGTAAGTACTTCCTCTTCCTGGAGTGTGCCGGTCACGGTGGTGACAACGGCTTTGAGTGAGGAATCGTAACGGTAATCGAGTGGCATGCATTGCCTCCGGAGGCCCGGTAACCGGACGCTCCAAAGTGGTCGCTGTTTTAATTCCCTGCAGGCTTTGCCATGTCGTTACTCACCAATAATCCACCCGCCACTCCCATAACGAAGACGCCGGCCATCTTCGTAAGCTAGCTTTCAAAGTGTGGTCAAACGAAGAATTGTGCCAGGGCAGCGGTAAACATTTACCAGCTCACACGGGCGTGGCTACTTCATTCTCGTTGCGCGGCTCGATGCGGCGACTGGTCGTTGTTGGGTGATTACATGCTCGGCAAAATCCAACCGTTCAGCGAGGTCCACCAGCTGCGGTGAGGATTACCCTTTGGCGGCCGACCCGATAGCATAGAGTTGGCTCGAGATACCAACCCGAGTCTTCTGGCCAAAGATCATGCGGAATGAAGGGGTTGTCTCCTCGAGGTTTCCTATCGAGCGGAGCAGCGTAACTGCACTCGCATTTGACTCGAGCACCCCGATCCTGAGCCAACTGTCGCCGGCCGCCGACGCAATGCTTTCCAGCAGCTCCTCAGAAGATTCCGCCGACACTGTCATAACCCAGGGACCGACCGAAGTCACGCCGATACCGGGCTGGGCCATGATGTAACCGGCTGCCCGGTTGCCGAGTGCAATGGTTTTGCACAGTTGCGGGAACAGTTCAAACCTGCGCACGAGATAACGCAAACGGTCCGCGCCAAATGCCTCGAGGTCAATCGCGGCGATCTCTTGCAGATCATCACGGGTCATCGACCGTACTCGAGACGACTCTCTGCCTTCAATCGAGCCGACAAAACGCAGCGATTTGCAGAAATGTTCGAACCCCAACTTCTCGTACAACGCCGTAGCCGGCTCATCGCCATCCAGGCAAATGCTGATGCAGCCCTTGTTCCTGAGATAACGCATGCCGTGCTCCATTAGTTTTCTACCCAACCCGCGGCCACGGAACTCCTTTAGCACGATCAACTCTCCCAAGAAGCCGCACATGCCGTAGCTGACAGCAACGCACAGCCCCACCGGAGAACCGTCGACTTCAGCAATCGAGCAGCCTTCTGGATCCAGTTCGAAGAAGGTGCGAAAAACTTGCTCGGTTTCGCCGCACCATCCTTCAGCACGAGCGCACTCAGCCGCGAAACCAAGCTCCTCGTGCTTTATTTGCCTTACTAGCATGCAAGCTTGTTGTCCTGGTGCCATTTCTGACGTGCGACAAAATCATCGACGTACATGGTGACCTTCTCCGGCTCAAACGGGAAATCCCAACCCTCAGCCTGAATTGCATCGACGATGGGGCCGGCGTCAAAACGCAAACCGCTGAACCGGTCTGGCGGCTGCGAGGCCAGCCACGCCCACGCCTGACCAAGTTCGACCGGATCGGCCCACCCCGCCTTCTGTGCCTCCGGCAAGGCATCCAATTCTGCCCATGTAATCCGTGTTGGCTTGACCGGTCGGCCGGGGCCGATGCTGTTTATTGCAATGCGGAAGGGCACGGCCTCCAGTGCAAGTGCCTTTAGAAATCCCTCCTGTGCGTGTTTGTTGGCACAATATGCGACCTCATCGATGTAGCCACGTAAACTGGAGCCGCTGGCAACCCCCAGGATGTGACCGCCCCCCTGAGTCTTCATCACGTTCCATACTGCGTGGGTTGCGTTGTAGAGGCCGCCCAGACTCACATCTATCTGGCGTTGCCACACATCGGGTGTCATATCGTCAAACCGAACGAGGGGCATGAAGATGGCGTTGTGCACCATGATGTCGAGGCGCCCCCATTGGCTTACCACCTCATCGACAACCGCATCAAATGCAGTTCCATCGGCGCAGTCCAAAAGTCGGCTTATCACAGCCGTTCCATCGGCAAGGAGGTCGGATTCGGCCCGCCCCATTTCGTCGCGGTTGATGTCGGTTATACAAACGGCCGCACCAGATTCGCCGAGCGCCCGCGCGATGCCCCAGCCAAGCCCGCGCGCCGCACCCGTTACGAACGCGACTTTGTTTTCTAATGGTCGCACAACAACCGTTCCTCCCGATTCGTGAAGTTCAACCGATAGAACAACGAGACGCTACGCTGTGAGAGGCCTACCCCTTCGGCCGCATCAGCTCCTGCCAGAAATCATACTCGCGAAGCGAAACAGTCTGGCACGGCAACCCTCATCCCTCCTCCACCTCGATCCCGTACTCCTTCATCTTCCGCCACAAAGTGGTCCTGCCCATGCCGAGTAACCGAGCCGCTTGCGCCCTCACACCATTTGCCCGCTCGAGGGCGGAGAGTATTTCCTGCCGCTCGTCGGTTCCGGAGCTTGGTTGCGCGTAGCGTGTGAATGAATCGCCGTCGTCTTCGCCGCTCCAAGTTGTGCGCTCACGAATCTCGGCAGGCAGGTGCTGAGCCTCGAGCGGGCGCCCCGGCTCGACCCTGATGAACGCACTCTCCAGCACACTGAAGAGTTCGCGCACGTTGCCGGGCCAGGCGTAAGATTGCAGCAGCCGCATGACCAACGGGGATACGCCGCGCGGAGCTGTTTCTGGCGCGCCATCCTCCGGACTGCTGGCGCCACCCATCCCGGACGCACCTTTCTGCCTAAAGAAGTGCTCCACTAGAAGTGGGATGTCACTTTTGCGAGATCGTAGCGTAGGTAATTCGAGTCGGAACACGTTGAGACGGTAGTAGAGGTCCTCCCGGAACCGGCCGGCGCGAACCTCGGCGCCAAGGTCACGATGGGTTGCGGCGATCACGCGAACGTCGGCAGCAACCGGCTTCACGTCTCCGACAGGTATGAACTCTCTCTCTTGAAGAACACGAAGCAGGCGATGCTGAAGCGCCGCCGATATGTCACCGATCTCATCTAGGAACAGGGTACCGCCTTCTGCAGCACCGAAGAGCCCAGGCTTGTCACGGACTGCCCCAGTGAACGCGCCCTTCACGTGGCCGAAGAGTTCTGACTCCAATAACCCTTCCGCAAGCGACGCGCAGTTCACAGGTACGAATGGTCCGCTGCTTCTCGCGGAGGCTCTATGAATGCCCTTGGCTACGAGCTCCTTCCCGGTGCCTGTCTCTCCTTGGATCAAGACCGTTGCGTCGGAGCCGGCGACCTTCTGCATTGAGTCGAAGACCTCTAGCATCGTCACGGAACGGCCGACGAGTCCGGATTGCGCAGATATCGAGCTGCTGTCTACCGACGGCCGTCGCTCGAGAAGATCCGCTACCTTACCTGTGAGCACGTCTGGCTCAACCGGTTTGGTCAGAAAGTCGTCGGCACCCGTGTGCAAGGCCTTCACTGCGGTTTCAACGGTTCCGTACCCGCTTATCATCAGGATTGGAATCCCTTCACCCCACCGTCTCAACACCTCGACCAACGCGATGCCGTCTATGCCGGGCATCCGAAGGTCCAGCAATATCAGGTCGAATTCACTCTCGCTAAGCAGGTCACCCGCCTGGCCCCCTGCGGCAGCTTCCACAACGGTGTAGCCTTCCTCCCGCAGAAGCGTGCCGGTGGATTCGCGAAACGCCTTGTCGTCGTCGACAAGCAAGATGCGCGCAGATGCGGCTATGCTTCGCTCAGCCACTCTGACCATCCGTGTCTGTCTCTGACGTCCTTACCTCGGCCTCTGGTAGCTGCACGGTAAACCGCGCCCCGGGACCATCGGTCCGGTTGGATGCGGCGATGCGCCCACCATATGTACGGACGATTGCTTCGGCGGTGAACAGACCGAGTCCCACACCATGTACCTGTTCTTTCGTTGTGAAAAATGGATCGAATATCCGTGAAATGATGTCCTCGTCTATGCCCGGCCCACGGTCTAGAACTTCGATGGTGACCTGCCCGTCTCCCGAAGAGATGACGATTTCAATTGGGCCTTCGTCGTGCATCGCCTCGCACGCGTTGAGGCCTAGATTGAGCAAGACCTGCTTGAGGGAATCCGGTGCGACCCGAGCCGTCGCGCCGTCGCGGCTCACGACGGATACACTGAGCTGCTTTCCTGGATCGGTCCCTGCCCTGAGCAATGTCGCCACCTCACGCGCAATCTCATTCACGGCGCAAGCGGAACCCTTCGGATCTCTCGGTCTGTGCACGTCCAACATCTGCTCGGTGAGTTCGTGCATTCTGAGCAGCTCATCTATTGCCATGTCGGCGAACCTCTGTGCCTCCACGTCGTCCTCGGCCCTCCTGCGCACGACCTCGAGACAGTTCCGAATGCCAGCTATGGGATTGCGGATCTCGTGCGCGAGTTGCGACAGCAGCCGCCCCGCGCTGGCAAGCCGATCTCGCTGTACCAGTTCCGCCTGCAGCACCATCAGTCGTTCCTGTCGGTCCTCGAGTTCTTTGTTGACGTGCTCCAACTCGGCCAAACGTGCTTTCAACGCCTTGCGCATCTCGTCAAAAGCAACCGAGACCCGTGTTACTTCACTGATCCCGGACGGTTCCAGCGGGGCTTCGAAATCTCCACTCGATAGGCGGTCGGCTGCATTGGCGAGGCTGCCTACCGGTCGCGCGAGTCGCGCTCCAAATAGGCTGCCGAGCACCAACGCAAGGGTGAGTGTGAAGGCCGCGCTCAAGAGAGCTATCCGTCTGAGCCGAGGCAGTACAGCCAGCTCGTTCTCGAGGTTCTTGAGGAATACTACAGACGACGCGTCTGTGATCTGTGTTCGAGTTACGAGGTAGGGCGTCTGCCCAACGGTGATCTCGCGGATTGCTGGCGCAGCCTCCGGAACCGGCGCACCGGTGATGCCTGCCGCATTTACGGCAGTCGCCAATTCGGCCGCTTCCTCCTCCGGTACAGAGCTGCCTACAACGTTGCCATCGGCATCCAGAATCAGAACCTGGCTTCTGCTCAGAACCGCGAGGGTGGCCGCCTCCGCTTGGTCCAGGTTGGACGTCCCCCCCGCTGCTCCGACCCACTCACCGTTCGACTCTACCGGTGCAAGCGACACCACACGTACGCGCCCGCTGCCCGAAACTACACCCACCGGCATCTCCCCACGGCGCGTCGCTTCCAGCAGTTCGGCTGGGACGGTGTCGGGTGCGATTATCGGTTGGCCGTTGGCACCGACCAGCAGAGGCGACTCGGGAAACTCGGCTCCAGCCTGCTCCACAATCCTCGCTGCCGCCGAACTCTCACCATCCACGAGAGCCTCTGCCAATCCTGGCGTACGGGCGACATCCCGAGCGTGCATCATCCTCACATCCACGGTCGAGGCCCATCGCGTTCGCAGCAGTTCCGGCGCCATCTCGAGGCTGGCAGTAACCTCCTGTCGGAGAGCGCGGCCCAGCCGGTTACTGGCAAAAAAACCAGCGGGTATCGTCCCCACTGACAGGACAAGTGCGAAGAGAAGTACCAGTGCGCGCTTTAAGGGCATTGTCGGAAGATCCTCTTGACCAAACGGAAATCAAGGGCATGCTAGAAGGCCGAGGGGAGGAGCTGCAGCTCCCCCCTCGAGCGCGTGAGTCGGTTTAGAATCAGGAACCGCTCGACATCGGTGTGATGGTCACACGGATGACGTCGCCGATGTTCGGATAGACATACCGGTCGTTCACCTGTGCTACGATGCCGTTCTCGGTGTCACCAGTATCGGTGCCAGCCTGACGCGGCGCCTGGTTTGGGCCTACGCCCGGGAACTCGTTTGTCTCGGTACCAGCGTCCCAGAGCAGGAACATCCCGGTCATGTTTCCACTCACCGCCGTTCCGGTCGCATCGAACAGCGCCAGCCCGGATTCCGCGGGTGCGAAAAACAGATCGTTGCTCTGCACCAGCATCGTGGCGACAGATAGACGATCTCCGGGCATTGCGGTGAAGGTGAACGTGTAGTCTTCACCCGGGAAGGCGGGAGCCGGCCCGGCTGCACCAGTAGGCGTATTGAAAACGTCGCTGGCCATCACGCTTGACTTGCTCGCCACAGCGGTGCCGAGACCACTAGGGTCACCGTCTTCGGCGAGGGCCTCGAGCCCTTCACCGCGATCGGCTGCTCCTGCGGCGAACAGAACGGACGACTCGGAGTGTACCGCGTACACGCCAGGGGCGATCGGGCTCGTGAGACCTGTCAGATCCTCCAGCTCCGCGCTGTAGTCCGCAACCCCGCCATCCTCTGCGAGCGCCTCGAGGCCGAGGCCACGGTCCATCGAACCCTCGGTGAACAGTGCATCCATTCCTGCACCAATGGTCCACACTCCGGGAGCCAGAAGATGCGGCTCGTTGCCACCTGTGGACGTTTGTATCGCGTCCGCGGCGGCGATGTTGGCGAAGCGAATTCGGAACATGGTGCCGTCGATGTGGGTCAACGAAACCTCAATGACATCCGCGATAGCGGGAAGGTTTCCGAACGTGTCCGCGGCTCGACGAACCATAGCGTCGGTGTCGTCTGCACCAGTGTTTGCTCCACCCTGGCGCGGCGCCTGATCGGCGCCCAAGCCTGGCTCTTGATCAATCTCGGTACCGGCATCCCATAGGTAGACTTGATCGGTGATGTCCGCCGTAATCGGCATCCCGGCCGCATCGTACACTTCTATGCCGTCTCCGTCAGGTGCGTAAAAGAAGTCATTAGACTGCACGAACATTGTTGCGAATGACACCCTCGATCCCGGACCCGCGTGAAACGAAAACTCGTAAGACTCTCCAGACGCCAACGGCCCGGGCGCGGCCGCGCCAACCGGCGTATTGAAGACTCCGGTGGAGGTGAAATCGAACGCCGCACTCACGTTCTCGATTGTTACCTCAAATGTCGTTTCGCCAGTGTCTGGCCCCAGTTCCTCGTCGTCGCCGCACGCTCCCATCACTACTGCCGCGCACAGAGCGGTTGTCACTTTCAACACCTTTCGTTGTTTGTTCATTTGGGTCGCCCCCTTCTGTTCAACTGTTCCAAGTGTCGTTTTCGGCTGATGGGGCCAGCAAACGCAACGGCGGTGCCAGCCGCCTTGGATTGGGGGGCGTATTGTTAAGTGGAATATTTACAACTACTTACGAGACCAAGATTAGGGTCGCGGAATTAGCGGAGAGTTTCATGGAACGCCGACCACGTTCCATCGGAGGGCGATGGAACGTTTCAGCTGCCAGGTAATCGACCTACGCCAGCTCAGCCCGCGGCGTCGTAAGCAGTCCTGATCCAGGAGATCAGTTCCGCATCCACCTCTCCTGCCTCAGATAATCGGATCCTGTAGTTGCACATCCGTCCGGCGGGAAGCTCTTCGAGGCGGTCGGTGGCTTTGACCCCCTTCATATTGAGACCGACCTCGACCAGAGTTTTCGTAGCGGGGCCGACCGTGGCGAACTGCTTCATGCGCCGATAGCTCACGTAGGCTTTCTTCGGTGCCTCGTCGCAGTCGCCGAGCTTGTTGATTTCTTCGAGCAGCTTGTCGTGGATCGGCCGGAGTGCCGCCTTTGGCCCAACGTAAAGCCCATCCAAGCCACTGGGAGCCGCGGCCTCCCCTGCAGACTCTCGCACCGTGTGAACCAGCGTGTTCGCGTCACCATGCCCCATGCCAAGATCGCTTTTTAACATGGCAACCAGCTGTCCGTGCTTCGAGAGACCGCTCTCGCTAACGATCTTGGTCAGTTCTTCGAGCGACTTGCCCGTGCGCTTCTCGATGTTAGACAACTGAGTGGCGAGAGCTTTCTCTGGATCAGCCATGTGTGGATCCTTCGAGCATCACGTCTAGTACGGCATCGAGCGTCGTCTTGCCTTCCACCAGCTTGTCACCAACGGGCTGTGCCAAACCCTTGCTGAGGCCCGTGTACATCTCAGCATAGAGTTCGGCAAAATGCTGCGGGACCCCACCCTGAGACAGCGCCTCCACCCATCCCTCCGGCGGTACCGTTACGATCTGAAGTTCCTTGCCGAGCCGCTCACCGATTTGCTTCGCAACGTCGACTGCGCTGTAAGCCGGTCCCACGATATCGATCACCTGGTTGTTGGCCGGCGCCGTCAACATCGAACGTGCCACCTCGGCGCCGATGTCTCGGGTCGCGATCATCGGCATCGCAAGATCCTGCGGCATGAAGCTCGCATACATCCCTTGTTGTTTCGCCGGCTCGATGGATTCAGCCAGGTTTTCCATGAAAAAGCCCGGACGCAGCGCGGTTAGTTTCGTGCCCGTCTCCACGAGCTTTCGTTCGAAGTAATTGAGGCCCACAATGGGTCCGAGGCCAGCCTCTTGATCAGCGCCCATGGAGGACAGCGCCACTACGTGTGGGATCGCGGAATCTTGAACCGCCTTACAGATAGCGTCCGCGGTAGCACGCTGGTAGGCGGGATAGTCACCGGTCGCGTAGTTGGGCGGCACTAGAAGAAACGCCGCATCTGCACCCCTCAAAACGCCGGTGAGAAAAACAACGTCGTCCAGCGTGCCAACAGCCACTTCTGCGCCTTGCTGTTCGAAGAGTTCGCCCTTTGCGGAGTCGCGCACTATCACGCGAACGGGCTTGCCACTCCCGAGAAGCTCGCTTGCGGCCACTGACCCAACATTTCCAGTCGCTCCTGCTATCACGTACATGTGGAGTACTCCCTTCTTTGCTCACCATTTTCCTTCATACCGGCTTTGGCCGTATGTGCAGACACAAGATCTGAAGCCCATTCGAAACCGGCAGGTTACACAGAAAACACGTACCGTATTACCAGATTGTCAACACCGAATGCTCAACGCGAGCTCGGTAACCGTTGAAGTTCCATTTGCCCCACTTCGTACGCCTAGACAGTTGCATTGCGCGGCCGCATAATTGGTTGCGTCGAGAGGGGTGTTGAGTGAAGTGTTTCCCGAAGCCGGCTCGGAGAGCTGGGAGATGAAAATGCTAGGCAGAAAGACCGTTTCCGTGATTCTCACTTTTGTTCTGTTCGCCGTTTGCCCTGCGCTCGCACAATCGGAAAACGCTGAGCGGGTTATTCCGGAGGAATCGAATAGGACCACCCAACTCAGAGAGACCGTCGATACGGAGATTGACGCGCTCGCTTCACGCCTCTTTGAACTCAACGATTGGATGTACCACAATCCGGAACCGGGATATCTCGAGTTCGAAGCCGCGAGGAGACTCACGGAAGAGTTAGAAGCGCATGGATTCGAAGTGGAGATGGGCGTTCCCGGCCTCGACTCGAGCTTCGATCGGTACAAGATCGTCGGCGGTGTGCCGGAGGACTATGACGGCCCACCCGGAATGCCCACCGCCTTCAAGGCCAAGTACAAGGGCAAGGAAGAGTCTCCGATCATCGGAATTGCCGTCGAGTACGATGCGCTTCGTGGGAATCCGCCGTTTCACGGCTGCCAGCACAACATGCAGGGTCCCACGGGCATCGGCGCCGCTATTGCGCTCGCCAAAGTGATGGACGAAGAGAACCTGCCCGGCAGCATCTGGGTTATCGGAACGCCCGCCGAGGAGATCGGACCGCCCGCTAAGGCCGCCATGGCAAACTCAGGCTATCTGGATGGAATCGACTTCATGTTTCGCTCCCACGGAACGGCGAGTGAGACGTTGCGTTATCCAGGGGGATTCGCGGCCCGACACATACGCCAGATGAAATACACGTTCCATGGCAAATCCGCGCA
>JBDHHK010000149.1:0-11440 GCA_039589395.1 Gemmatimonadota bacterium | reverse complement strand
ACCCCTACACATCCGCAAAAGTCACAAATTCGGTGAGTGGACCAAGAGCAACCCTGAACTCGCTCAACGAGCCGATATGACCTCTCAAGAGGACAATGCTATTTTCTACGGCCACAGCTGCCGAGCATGAATATCACCACGAAGAAATCCCGAAATTGCTCGAGCCGATCCTGACCGACATCGAGGTCTGCAATAGGGTGTTCCGAGCGGAGGAACGAAAAGACAAGAAGGTCGAGTTGGAGAGTAAGTGCGTAGACTTCATATAAAACCGTAAACCGTGTCGATGGAGTCAAACGCACCTCTACGGCCTCTTGATCCTGATTCGCCTGTCCAGCGATGGGTCGATAACCAACTCCAGCTCGTCACCCCTTTCGACATTCATCCATGGTGTGAAATGAACGCCTACCGACAGCAGGTTGATCTCGACCTGGAGGTCAAAGTCTACCCACCGGAAGATGAGAGTCTCTTCGTCGAACCCTGTGACATGACCTATGCTCACGCGCCGCCCGTTCCTCCATCTTGCGAACAATCTCGCGTCGTAATAATTCTGGTTGATGACGTGCAAGGCGAGCTCATTATCGCGCATAGGCACGAAGGCTTCTTCTGAGCCACCGCCCAACCGCCCGCATCCAGTGACATAGACAGATACGCACGCCAGGAGAGCCACTCCTACCATGGCTTTCATCTCTCTGTTGCCTCCTGGCCACGCGGTCCGAGAAAAATACCGACTGCTGTCTGTTACCCCGCAACGTAGCATACCGGTCCCAAGTTCGGACCGGTAGCGTTTACTCACTGCTGAGTGCTGATTGTGGTTACTTCGCTGCCATACGCTTCGCGCAATCTCTCGAGGTATTCGCTGTATAGTGCCGACAGGGTGCGATGCTCCTCGTTCACTGCATTGCGAAAGTCCTCGTCGGTGAGAAAGTGAAACAATACGCCCGACATAATTTTGGCATCCAAAAGGAACCCCTGGTGCCCCACCGGTTTCATAGAATCCTCGAACCGCTCGTATGAATGACCTGGAGCGGGTGAGCTGAAGACGCTTACGCCTACGCCCGGTATGTCGTGGGACACAAATCCAGTCTCTTCATATCCCGCCGGTCTTTGCGGGTCCGGATTGATCTCCGGAGCGCCGAGCGCCTCCGCGTAGGCAAACGTGAGCTCCTCGAGCGTGCCGGATGTGATGCCGTCTCGAAGCCTTCCGTAGGGCTCGATCTCGACTTCCGTGCCGGTAGCCATCGCTGCTCCGCGCGCCGCGTCAGCGATCATTGCCGTGATATGGTCCAAGTACACTCCATCGGGATAGCGTATGTAGTAGTCCACAACTGTCCGATCCGGCACCACGTTGGGCGCGATTCCACCTTCGGGGATCACGCCCTGTATTGAAGCCTCTGGACGAAACGTGGGGCGCAAGCCGTCTACTGCGGTGTAGAACCGCACAGCGGCGGTCAGAGCGTTGCGCCCAAACCATGACGCTCGCTGGTGAGCGGGCCGACCGGTGAACGTGTAACGCACCATGTTGATGTTCAGACAGCAGATGCCGAAACCTGCCTGGCCACGCGCGGTCTCACTTGCGCCGTGGCTGCGTATCAGGATATCGGCGCCCTCGAATACTCCGGCCCGCCACATGATCTCCTTCGCCGGCGGACCCATTTCTTCGGCGGGGGTGCCATAGGTTATCACCCGACCCTGAATTCCCTCCGCCTCCATGTACTCCGCGAGTGCGAAAGCGGCGGCGAGGCCTACGGGACTCTGCCCGTTGTGTTGGCAACCGTGAAATGGCTCATGTGTCGATCGCAAAGCGTCATACTCGAGGATCACTCCTAACGTCGGCCCATTCACACCTGCAGGCGATTCCCAAGTGCCTTTAAATGCCGTGGCAAGGTCTGCGAGCCCGGTCTCGGTGGCAAACCCACGGGATTCGAGAACTTTTGTGATTGTATCTACTGCCATAAACTCCTCGAACCCAACCTCGGGATTTCGGCCGATGAAATCACTGAGATCCTGCATCTCCGTGATCCATAGCTCCTCTACCCGATCGAGAATGCCGTCGCGATCACCACTAGACCTGTTTGCCAGGCGCTGGCCCATCTCCGTCGGGTTCAACCGCTCCTGTAGTTCATCGATTCGACGGATGATGTCACGGGCGGCAGCTCGCTCGGTTGGTGTCGTCTGCGCGAGCGCGGCAGTGGTGGTTGTTGCGCACAGCATGAGAACGAGAGTGAGGATTCGTCTAACAGGCATCGTGGCCTCCGTCATGGCAATGTCTCGGGAGAAGAATAGAAGCACGAGAGGTAATAACTCGTACATGCCAAGATAGGGGTCGCGCCGGGCGGGGAGAAGGGGCATTTTGGGGGCGGCGGTACGCGTGGTACGGCGGTACGGCGGTAGGGCGGTAGGGCGGTAGGAGTGGGAGAAGCGGGAGTCGGCGGGATGCGCTGCATGGGCGGCATACGCGGGATTGGCAGGAGGAGCGGGAGGGAATGTGTGTCGGGCCCGTCCGCCCGTCCGCCCGTCCGCCTGTCCGCCCGTGCCCCAGTATCAAACGGCGGAAGGGAGATTGTTGAACTGAGGAATAACGGAGGGGCTCAGAGCAAGAACGCACATCCACGCGCGACAGAGCCGGCGACGCTTTTTGTAACACTCGGCTTGTCCGTTGTGGGGGCCATCATAGGCCTGCAGATACTCACAACGGTCGGGGTGACGCCGAACACATCGATCATCGGAGTGCTGATTGCGATACTGTTGTCGCGGATCCCGCTCTCATTCTTCAGGCGTTTTCGGTCCATTCATCGCCAGAATCTAGTACAGACAAATATCTCGAGCGCGACATTCGGTGCGGCCAACTCGCTGCTCGTGCCCGTGGGGATTCCGATACTAATTGGGCTTCCGCACCTCGTAGGACCGATGTTGTTCGGAGCCTGCATGGGCATGCTCATCGACCTCGCAATGCTATACTGGTTCTTCGATTCGCGGCTTTTTCCGGGTAGCGCACCGTGGCCGATAGGGATTGCGGCGGCGGAAGCGATCATAGCGGGAGACGAGGCAGGAACCCGAGGTGCATTATTGGTTGGAAGCGCGGCAGCAGGCGTCATCGGATCATCTAACGTGTTCGGCCTATTGACTCCGATCGTCGGCGTGAGCGCTTTGCCGATGGCGGCGTTCGGTATAGCGTTTTTGGGCAATCCGTGGGCTCTCACTATGCTCGGGCTGGGGCTTCTCACTCGCGCTTATTTACCAGGGCCCACCGGTATCGACATAAACGCGCAGCTGATTCCACACGGAATGATGCTGGGCGCTGGGCTGGTGGCCCTGGTGCAGGCGGTGATATTCGTCGTGACGCGAGAGAGGCGGACGTCGAACGGCGACAAAGCACAACACCTGGACCCTGGTGAGAAGTCGCCGAGCGATTTCAACATGAACAGCTACACGCGGTCGGCAGCAGAAACAAGAGCTGCCCTCTTCGGCGGAACAGGCCTCTACGTGGTAGCCGCTATCGTTCTTGCGTTGGTCGGCGGTCTGTTGACTGAGATGTCGATAGGCCAGACTGCGGTCTGGGCTGTTTTTGCGGCGGTGTCGTGTGTTGCCGCCGAGTTCATTGTCGGATTCTCCGCCATGCATGCCGGGTGGTTTCCTGCGTTTGCGACGGCACTGATCTTTCTCATCATAAGCCTTGCTTTGGGATTCCCGATAGCTGCGGCCGGTCTGCTGGTTGGTTTCGTGGTTTCTGGAGGCCCTGCCTTTGCCGATGCCGGATACGACCTGAAGGCGGGGTGGCAACTGAGAGGATACGGGCGTGATCCGGAATTCGAACGCGAGGGGCGGAAGCAACAGATCTTTGCGGCGCTTCTGGGCCTGCTTACCGCGCTCGTTGTGGTCACTCTCTTTCACAACTTCTATTTCGAAAGAGATCTTTTTCCGCCGGTCGTGCGGGTTTATGCGGCTACAATCACCGCCGGCATAGATGGATCCCAAGCCTGGAAGCTCCTCTTGTGGGCTGTCCCCGGCGCTCTCATCCAGTTGATCGGAGGCCCCAAACGCCAGATCGGAATCCTGTTCTCGACTGGGCTTCTGATTCTGAACGCGGCGGCGGGATGGGCGGTGCTAATTGCCATCTGCATTCGCCTGCTTGTAGCGAGGGGAAAGACTGTCGAGGGTTCGCCATTGACCATCATGGCCGCCGGTTTGATAGCAGGAGATGCGGTGTGGTCGTTTGGATCGGCGATTTTTCGGCCGTGAACTAGGGGTCCGCGGCCAGACTCGCCGATGTCCTGGCGGATTTGCCGCGGATTCACGCGGACGAACGCGGAAACAACAGGACTTGAATGCCCCGCCCAACCCAACAAAGCCATCCGCGCCATTCTGCGTCCCTCCGCGGCCAAGACTGATGTCTGTGTATTGGTGTAGCCGCTGATGTACGCGGACAAACGCGGAAAACAGCAGCACTTGAATACCCCACCCAACCCAACAAAGCCATCCGCGCCATTCTGCCTCCCTCCGCGGCCAAGACTGGCGTCTGTGTATTTGTTCAGCCGCTGATGTACGCGGACGGACGCGGTAAACAGCGGCACTTGATTACCCCACCCAACTCCCAGAAAACATCAGCGTATTTCCGCGTTCTACCGCGGCAGATTACCAGCATGCTGACTTATAGCCCGCGTCTTGTTTGCGGTTGTTTGATTATGTCCGCCAGAAAACGATGATGCCGTAGGATTGCTGAGACGTAATGTCCGTGCTCATTCAAGTCCGAGCGCGCATGACGTTAACAGATCCAGGTGTGACCGGTTTACTCCACGGGCGGCTAACCGAGAAGATCATCGGTGCGTTTTTCACTGTCCACAAAGAACTTGGCCATGGTTTCCTCGAGTCCGTATATGAGAACGCGCTGTACCACACGATCAGTGACGTCGGGCTGGGTGTGCAGCGTCAGTTATCTGTCGATGTTTGGTACCGAGGAAGGCGCGTTGGAGTTTTCAAGGCAGATCTCGTAGTGGAGGCTGCCGTGATCGTGGAGCTGAAGGCCGTTCGGAATCTGGCAACTTCACACGAGGCGCAGTTGCTCAATGCGCTGCGAGCGACCAACATTGAAGTGGGACTTCTGCTCAACTTTGGGCGGAGGCCAACGTTCAAGCGGTTGGTGTTCGCCAACGCTCGCAAACACCTCCGCGTTTGTCCGCGTCACTCCGCGGCTGATCAATAATTCGGGCAGAGCAGTTGTCGTTCCGGCGGACTCGCGGAGCTTCGCAGAACTAGGACTGCTGCAACAACAGGGGAGCAAACCGGAGTAACAATGGCACTCAAACAGGTTCTAGACATCATAGAATTGCTGGACCGGCCTGACGTCAGCGGTGCGGAAGTCGCCGAGTTGTTCGCCGATTGTGGGCTCGGCGGCATGGAAGTGAATCCAGTAGATACCGAGCTTGGCTCAACGGTGTTCTTGAAGCTCCTTTTACCGGGCACTGAGGGGCGCAGTGGTGGAGGGGCTGCACCTACCATGGGCGTCATCGGGTTTTTGGGAGGGATAGGTGCGAGGCCGGAGGTGGTGGGACTTGTCTCCGACGGCGACGGAGCGGTAACGGCGTTGTCGGCCGGACTGAAACTCGCCCACATGTATCAGCTTGGCGACCGGCTGAAGGGGGACGTGCTACTCACAACACATCTGAGTCCAGATGCTCCCGTGCGGCCGCACGAACCGGTCCCGTTCATGGGCTCGCCGGTGGGCATGGAGGAAATGTGCGAGCGGCTGGTTGATCCTCGAATGGACGCAATCCTGTCGATCGATACGACGAAGGGCAACCGGGTCATCAACAACCGTGGCTTTGCGATTTCGCCTGTGGTGAAAGAGGGGTACATACTCAGGGTCAGCGAAGCGTTGCTGTCGCTTCAGGAGTGGGTGACCGGTCGGAGGCCAGCAGTATTCCCTATCACCACACAGGACATCACGCCATACGCCAACGAACTGTATCACCTCAACAGCATACTTCAGCCTGCAACCGTTACAGACGTTCCCGTTGTGGGTGTTGCTATAACGGCGGAGACAGCGGTGCCGGGCTGCGCCACTGGTGCAAGCCACGAAGTCGACATCGAGCTCGCCGCCCGCTTCGTCGTTGAGGCGGCGAAGGCGTACACTGCAGGAAAGGCGAAGCTCTACGATCAGGAGGAGTTCGATCGTCTGGTGCGACTGTATGGGACCATGAGTTACCTGCAGGCTCCGAGGAGGGTGAAGTAAGCCGTGAGGTCGGTGCGCATCGGAGCGGTCACGATCGGTCAGGCCCCGAGGGATGATGTCGTGCCGGAGCTGTCGAGGCGCCTAGGCAGAAATGTTGAGATTGTTCAGCGGGGCGCGCTCGACGGAGTCAGTTTGGACCTGATTCGAGCAAACCCGCCTGCCTCGGGGGAGACTACCTTGGTAAGCCGCCTAACTGCCGGAACCGAGGTCGCGGTCGACAAGGGATTCATCGTACCTCGTCTTCAAGATCAGATACGCCTTCTCGAAGAGCAGGGGATACAACTCATATTGCTGCTTTGCACCCACAAATTTGAAGGACTCGATTCAAGGGCATCTCTTCTCCGTCCTGCTGCTGCACTCGAGCGTATTGTTGAGAGGTCGGAGGTTCACCGACTCGGAGTGTTCACTCCATCAGAGGACCAGGTAGCCGCACAACGCATCCGCTGGCGGGGATACGCATCGAAGGGAATCAGAGTAGCATCTGCCTCTCCGTATCTTGGAGGCACGCGCATCGAGGAGGCCGCCGCCGCACTGCGCGATGAGGGTGTCGACATCGCTGTCATGGATTGTATCGGGTACACCGAGAATATGCGGTCACGGGCTCGAGAGATCCTGACGGTGCCAGTATACTCGGCTACGAGCGCTTTGGGAGACGCGGCGGCGGAGGTTCTGGAATCCGAAACCCGAAGCGATGCATGACTCCGTCTGAGCTTCGCAGGCAGGCCCGCACGGGAGAGTGGCAAGGTCCCACAGCCTCGTGTTGTGGCGGATACGTGCAAGCGAATTTGGTGATCGTGATTCAACAGCTGGCCGCGGAGTTCTTGGAATTCTGTCGGATCAATCCGAAACCGTGTCCGCTCCTCGAGGTGACACTTGCTGGGCAGTTCGATCAGCTTGCACTCGCTCCGGACGCTGATCTTCGAACCGACATTCCGAAGTATCGCGTTTACAGGCACGGAGAGATCGAAACCGAGCCGACCGATCTGCGCGGTTTCTGGCGGGACGATTTAGTGAGCTTCCTGTTGGGATGCAGCTTCACGTTCGATGCTGCACTTCAGCGCGCCGGGGTCGAAGTTAGGCATATTCACGAAGGTAAGAACGTCCCCATGTACGTAACGAACCTCGCCTGCAAACGAGCGGGGCCTTTCTCTGGACCGCTAGTGGTATCAATGAGACCGGCAAGGGCTGACCAGTTAGCCCTCGTCACCCAGATCAGCCGCGATATGCCGCTCGCTCACGGCTCACCGGTGCATGTCGGTGATCCCGTGGAGATAGGAATCGCAGATCTCACTCGGCCGGAGTTCGGTGACGCGGTAACCGTTGGTCCGGACGAAATCCCGGTGTTCTGGGCGTGTGGTACCACACCACAGGTGGCCATACGACAGGTGAAAGCCGAGCTGATGATTACTCATGCTCCCGGGCATATGTTTGTGACAGATTTGAGAGAAACCGACCTCGAGCAATGGCCCGATCGGATCGCTATCCGACCGGACTTTTCGGTAAGGGAGAAACGATGAACTCGTCAAGAAATATCATTTGGTGTTGCCTGTCGCTGATGTTGGTTTCAACTATTGCTACCAGCGCGCAGCGTGAAAACCCCAGGCAACCGAGATGGGATGCCTACCACAACACCGCCGAGGCGCACGCGTTACTCGAGAGTTGGGCAGGAGAGTTCCCCAATTTCACAAACCTCTATTCAATTGGGGAAACGCTCGAGGGCACACCGCTGCTCGTACTCGAGATAACAAACGAGGAAACCGGTGACGCTATGGACAAGCCTGCGTACTACTACGACGGCAACATCCACGCCGGCGAACTCACCGCCGCTGAGGTTGCGCTTCACTTTGCCTGGTACGTGCTCGAGAACTACGGAAGCGATCCGCGTGTAACTAGGCTGCTCGACACGCGCGCGCTCTACGTTCGCCCCAAGTTCAATCCAGATGGTGCTGATGTGGCGCTCAATACACTGCACAGTCCGAGAAGCACTCCACGTCCTTACGACGAGGATGCAGACGGTCTGCTGGACGAAGACCCGCCCAACGATCTCGACGGCGATGGCTTCATCACGCAGATGCTTGTGAGAAACCCCACCGGCATGTGGAAGAGGAGCGCCGAAGATGAACGCATCATCGTGAGGCGCATGATCGACGAACTGGACGGTGAGTTCTTTGACGTGTACTCGGAGGGGATCGATGACGACGAGGATGGTGCATTCAACGAAGACGACGTCGGCGGCATCGACATGAACCGCAATTTCCCGCGAAATTGGGGGCTCGAAGCCGAGCAAAGTGGTGCTGGTCCATATCCTCTTTCCGAACCTGAGACGCGCGCGACGATTGAGTTTTTGCATTCACATCGCAACATCACCGGCATTTTTCACGGCCACACATCCGGTGGGTTTCTGTTTCGGCTGCCATCGACCACGTCGTGGGACAACTACGGTATGGCCGATCAGAATCTCATTGTCGAACTCGCTGAGATGTACAACACGACCACCGGTCAGCCAGTCAGACCGAGTTATACCAACCCGCGACTGCATAGGCACGGCACGCTCATCAGCTGGGCGTATTGGGATTTTGGTGTCGTCGGAACGGTGCCCGAGTTCTGGGGTGGATTTGGGCAGGATTACAACGGTGATGGTCGAGTGAGTGAGTCGGAGCGGTTCCGCTGGAACGAAGAGGAGCTGAACGGAGAGGGGTTCAGCAACTGGACAGCATACGAGCATCCGGAACTCGGAGCGGTCGAGATCGGTGGATGGCGGTCGAGGTTTACCCGCCAAAACCCGCCGCCGCATCTGTTGCTCACGGAGATCGAGCAGTACGTGCCGTGGATGCTGTGGTTGGCCGAGGTGAGCCCCAAGGTAGTCATAGACGATTTGTCTGTGATGCCGATAGAAGGCGACGACGTCTTCAAGGTCTCGGTAATCGTTGAGAACGAGGGCTACCTTCCAACGAACATCACACAGCGGGCACTCGACGTAGAGGTAGCTGTTCCGGTACGCGCAATCGTGAGCTTGACGGACGCGGAACTCGTGTCGGGTAAGACACGAACCGACATCGGGCACCTTCTGGGTACGCGTGACACCCAACGCAGGACTGGAACGGCGGATGCCAGGAGCACGGTCGACTATGTGGTGCGCGTTACGGGGCGTTCACCGTCGGTGTCCATCGAAGTTCGCTCTGAGAAGGGTGGCGTCAGTCGTGAGGAGGTGAGGTTGCGGGGGAGGTAGGGCGATAGGGTCGCCTGCTCGTCAAGCTTCGGTTGGGTTCTGCACCTTCAACTCGTGGAAACGCGTGAAGTCCTGGTCCATTGTGCACACCGCGACTCCGTGCTCGAGTGCCAGCGCGGCCAGCGCGGCGTCAGTGACTAACGGTCCCGAGATTTGGGCCTTGTCCAGAAGGTCGCCGAAGATTTCCCAGTAACGCTCACTCGGCTCTAGGATTGAAACAGCAGGAGCCGCCAACCATTGAGCGACCACATTCTTGGCCTCGGGCATGCTCAATGGCCGATCGAATATGCGCGCGCTCGTGCTGATCCGCAGGAAAGCGAGGATCGTGATCCAGGCTAGGTGAACGGGCGCCGGTCCGGAAAACGCCTTCTCGAGCCACCGCTTACATAATTCGTGCTGTGTTGCGCGCGGGTGGTAGGCGTGGAGTAGGATGTTGGCGTCGATCAAGATCATCTGGCTCGAGGCTGTTCGAGGCGGTCAAGCAGTTCACCCACGTTGTCGAGGCTGATCCCGGGTAGAGTGTCTCCTAGGTCTCTTGCATCCACTACAAACTTCCTCTTCGGCAACGTTCCTCTCCTGGCGTTCAGGCCGAGTCTCAACAAATTGTTCACCGTTTGCTTGAAGCCTTCGCCCGTGCGTCTCATTTCTGCCTTCACTTTTACCACGACATCATCGTCGAGCGTCAATGTGGTCCGCATGCCGTGAGCTTAGGGTGTTAGCATCATGATGTCAAGTAGCAGACATCGTGATGTCAGTAATTCCTCTTTGTCACGTGTGGCAGGCCCTCTCGACGAAGGCGGACCCTCTCGTTGTTTAACCTCAAGGTAGGAATTGCGGTCCGCCGAGGGTTAACCATCTCTATGCGGTTAGGAGCAGATTAACCCACCTCCGCGTTGACGATCTCGCGAGTTGCGATCTTGGGGTAGGACGATGGTGAATGTGGATCAGCAGTGGTTGTTCGCCAACTCACCAGCTCTCAGCGGTCCCCGTTTGACATGCCACGAACCTTGGGTTATTGGATAATCCAGTCATCGAGTCCGCTGCGCGAGGATTTGGAGGTCGTGCCATGCAGAGTCCAGTTGTTCGTCGTATTGCTGCTAGCCTGATCACGGTTTTCTTCCTGTTGACGAATTGCACTCCCGCTGGTGTTCCTGGAGGCGAAGCCGGAAGCAGTTACGAAGATCTCGTTTCGTTTTTCGAGGAATGGCGGGAATTCCAGGCGCCTGAATTTGTAGACGGCGTGCCGGATTACTCCGTCGCGGCGATGGCCACCCAACATCGCGAGCTGGCCAATATTCAAGCTCGACTTGCCGCATTCGACACGACAGGTTGGTCGGTTGCCGAGCAGGTGGACTACCACGTTGTCCGCGCAGAGATGAACGGGTTGGACTTCGATCACCGAGTACTGCGTCCCTGGTCGCGTATGCCCGGCTTCTACAACATGGTGTTCCTCTCCCAGAGCGATGTTCCGGCCCACGAGGGCCCTGTGGTGCACGGATGGATCGACACCTGGACCTACCAGTACCCGCTTTCAGACGAAGACGCTGCGGAACTCGCCTCTCGGATTGGCACCATTCCGGCATTGCTAGAACACGCGAGAGATAACCTAGTTGAGAACGCGCGTGATCTCTGGATGGGAGGGATCCGTAGCATGGAAGCGCAGGCCGCCGACCTTGCAGTGTTTGCAGACCGCGTGGCAGGTACGCATTCAGGTCTGGAATCTGCCATCGAGGCCGCTCGCGCTGCGACAGACGAGTTCAAGAACTGGCTTGAACAGGAGGCGCCCTCCAAGACTGGACCGTCAGGAGTTGGGGTCGACAATTACGATTGGTATCTGAAGAACGTGCATCTCGTCCCCTACACCTGGCACGAGATCATGACCGTAATGCAGAGAGAGCTCGCACGGTCATTCGCATCGTTGAAACTGGAAGAGCATCGTAACCGAAACCTCCCCCCGACTCCACGCGTCGCGAGTGCCAGGG
>JBDHHK010000148.1:0-11182 GCA_039589395.1 Gemmatimonadota bacterium | reverse complement strand
TGCAGCCTTATCAGGTTCATCACAGAACTCACCGGTCTGCCCACCTCCTCTTCGGGATACACCCAGCTTCGGTCGTGAGATTGAATGAACTCGATTGTCGTACCGGGAAGCTGGTCGGGGTAGACGAACGCCTCGTAACCATCCAAACGATCGAAGATCGTGTCTTCGAATATTGGGATTCCCTTCTCTCGCAACCGGGCAACGTCGCCTTCGATGTCGTCTGTCTCGATGGCGATGTGTTCGAGGCCCTCACCGCGTTCCTCCAGAAACTGGAGCACGCGAGAACCTGGTTTCCAGTTCTGGACCAGGTGTAGCCAACACTCGTTGCCGAGAAGGATGCGGGCGTCGAGCTGCCGCCCTCCGGCCTGGTCATCGCGGAAGTCTCTTGCTTTCAATCCGAAGATACGTTCAAAGCGGCTGCATGCGTCTGCAAGGTCATTGACGACTATGCCGAGGTGTTGGATGCGCAATACTGTCATGATTTACCATGTTGAAGTGAGTACTTATGAATGAGGAAAATACTAGGGGGGCGTTGGCTTCGCAGAATTTACCACTGAGATACGCGTATGGACGCGGATTCCCACACCGCACACCATTTGTTGTTGTCCGCGTGATTCAGCGTTTATCCTTGGTCGTGAACACCACGTAACGCATATGTAACGAGCAGACCTAGGCGAGAAAGCATGAGCGCTCCAACGGTCAAAGTACGCGCTCACTCAGGTTGATTCTTGGTTCGATCATCCCGCGCCAATGAACCGAGCGAACGCCGGGAGGCTCTCGAGCAGTACCGTTGCCTCCAACAGTTGTGTCCCTCGCTCAACCGCATCCTTTAACGGACCCGCTGCGGAGGTGTCTCCATACAAAACCGCTCCGAGCAACCGACCGTCGCGCGTCATCAATCGCTTGAACGTCTTGGAGTCGCTCTCTTCGAACACCTCGAAACTCGCGTCGGTCTGCTCGAACACGCCAATGCTGAAGACATCTACGTCCATGACCTTGAGACGGTTGGACGGAGGTACAGGTACGTACTCGACATCGCCCCCTGCGGCGTTGATGCCCGCCGTGACTCCCTGAGCGTATGCAACCGGCCATATCCCATACGACGCGCCGCGGTGTTCTGCCATATCTCCGGCCGCGTAGATCGCCGCGTTTGAGGTCCGCATCTTGTCGTCTACCACGATGCCTCCGGAGACGCTCAAGTCCGACCGCCGAGCCAGGTAGCTGTTGGGGCGCACTCCCGTGGAGATCAACACCATGTCAGCCGGCACCTCGGTGCCGTCGTCGAATAGCACACCTCTGACCGATTCATCACCCGTGAGAGCCTTCACCCGGACCTTGGAGAATATTTCGATCCCCAGCGCCTTGATGTGTTCGGCAAGCATCTTTCCGGCCGCTTCTGGCAATTGTCTGGGCAGCAGCCAGCCGAATCCCTCAACTATGGCGACTTCGTTCCCGCAATTGCGAAGCGCTCCCGCCGCTTCGAGACCGAGCAGTCCCCCGCCAATGCAGACGCACCTCGTCGCGTTACTGGCATCGTCCAATATCCGTCTGGCGTCCTCGAGCGTCCGCAGGACGTGCACGCCGGCCCGGGAGGCGCCTTCGAATGGCGGAACGAAGGGATGTGATCCGTTGGCAACGATCAGTCGATCATACGCAACTGCCTTACCGCCCTTCAGCACAACCTGCTGCTTGCCGAGAACGATGTCTGTGACCTCTCCGTGAATCAGTTCAATCGCCTTATCGCGGAACCAATCCTCGGACTGCATGACTAATGACGGCTCGTTTACCTCGCCCGCCAGCAGCCTCGTCAGGTTCAGCCGATAGTATGGAGGGCCCTGCTCCTTGCTGATTACAGTGATCTTGGCACTCAGAGAGGTGGCGCGAGCTCTCTCGGCGGCGGTGAGACCGGCGACTCCAGCGCCGACGATCACGATGGAACCGATGTCTTCCGCTGCGGCATCGGTGGGACCGGTTTCGACCGGTTCGAAATGTTCCCGTCCTGCTCCGCACACGGGACACTCCTCCGGCGGGTTGGGTCCTTCATGTACATAGTCGCAGATGCCACACCTCCAGGCACTGAGGGAACTGGCTTGAGTAGGCTGAATTTGTAATTCTATTTCTGCGAAGAGAGCGGATCCAACACCGCAGACCGGGCACTGGTCCGGTGGGCCGTCGCCTTCGTGAACGTACCCGCAGACTTCACATTTCCACGCCCTTTTTCCTGACATCAGTCGGCACCTCGGCGAGAGTTCAATGTGCAGCAGAGTCTACACCTGAGAGCTGAGCTTCCGCAACTGAGATAACCCACAAAATCGTTGGCGTGTTTCGCTTGAACGGTGGCGCGTTTTGCTAGTGCGCCACACGCCACTCCAAGTCGATTGGATTGATCGCCGGCAAGGTGAAAAACGAAGCGAGAGGACGTTTCGATGATCGAAGCGAACAAGGCACGACATTTCAGAGCCTGCTTTGTGAGACTCGCGAGTCATTGGCGCAAAACTACCTGTTCAACTCCAGCATGTCGGCAGGAGAGATCTCTTTCTTACTCGGCTACGAGGATCCCAACTCCTTCCACCGTGCGTTCCGCACGTGGACCGGCCAAACGCCGGACAGAGCGAGGGCGGCAGCGGTCTGACTGAGGCTCTCGCAACTTGACGGCAGGTGAGTGCGCCGAATGAGTTCGCGATGTTGCCGATTACCCAAATGTGTAGCACTTTTTCAGATTAGATACATGTGGCTCTGATCCTCCCAAACCCTAGCGTTTTTAGCCACGAGGAATCAAACATGAATCGATGTTGGATCCGTATTTCTTTATGTCTGATGTTGGTCTCCTCGCTGGTACGACCGGTGCCTTTGCACGCGCAAGACCCGCAACCGGTTCGAATCGGGATAGTGCGGGACGGAACCTGGGAACGCAGTGACGATATCGAAGCGCTGTTCAGCCGTGAAATAAGAGCGCTCTTGTCGAGGGAATTTGCTGTGGAATTCCCGGCTAACGCCGTCTTTGATGGTGGGTGGACGCTAAGCGGAGTCCAAGCCGGACTCGATCAGGTTTTCAGCGATTCGAGTGTCGACATCGTCTTGGCAATGGGAGTCTTAACGTCGGCCGAAGTGGCAAGACGGACAGATCTTCCTGTACCAGTGATCGCTCCGTTCGTCTTCGACCCCAGTTTGCAGGATCTTCCTCATACGCCAGACGGCACCAGCGGTGTACCGAACCTCAACTATCTCGCCCACCCGGCATCGTTCGGCCGTGACATTCGCCTATTTCAGGATGTGGCGCCTTTCGATCGGCTGGCCGTGTTGTTAACTGAGGCCTACATGACAGGTGCACCGGAACTGTGGGCGGGCTTGAGGGCTGTCGCGGACTCAATGGGTGTCGATGTCGTCGCTGTACCGGTCGGCGAGTCGACCATGATGGTGCTAGAGGCGCTCTCTGAGGACATTGACGCAGTGTACGTCATGCCGCTTACGCAGCTTCCGCTGAATGAGTTCGACATTCTGGTTAACGGCCTGATCGCGCGGCGGCTACCGAGTTTCTCGTTTCTTGGGGTCGAGGAGGTGAGGCGCGGATTGCTCGTTGGGGTGAACCCCGAGGAGTTCTGGCTCCGTCTGGCCCGCCGTGTGGCACTGAACACACAACGCGTCCTACTCGGTGAAGAACCCGGCTCCATTTCGGTCGCTATCGCGTACGGGGAACAACTCACCATTAACGACGCTACGGCGCGCGCAATCGGCGTGTCGCCACCCTGGAGTGTGGTCACCGAGGCTGAGCTTCTGAGCCCGCCTGCGGCGGAGCCCAGTCAACGTCTTTCGCTGGCCGACGCAGTTCGAATAGCAGTCAATGCGAATCTCGACCTCGCGGTTGCGGACTTCGCAGTCGCTGCCGGTGCCCAAGATGTGCGGGCGGCGCGTTCAAACTTGCTGCCTCATATTGATGTTTCCGCACTGGGAACAACGATCGATGCCGACCGCGCCGAGGCGAGTTTCGGGAGCCAACCGCAACGAACGCTAGTGGGAAGCGCGAACGCCACGCAGTTGATCTTTTCCGAGCCTGCGTGGTCCAACGTCTCGATACAGGGTCACCTCCAGCAGGCGCGTGAAGTCGACAGAGAACGGTTGCGGCTCGATGTCATTTTGAGCGCGGCCGCTGCATACCTGAACGTGCTTGGGGCTCAAACGTTTGAGCGGATACAACGTGAGAACGTCCAGCTGACCCGTGCGAACCTGCAGCGCGCTCGGGTTCGTCGACTCATAGGTGTGTCTAACCCCAGCGAGGTCTACCGCTGGGAAAGTCAGATAGCGAGCGGAAGACGGGCGGCGATCGATGCGAACGCTCAGCGCAACATTGCGGAAATGGAGCTCAACAGGGTCATGCATCGCCCGCTTGAGGAATCGTTTGTGACAGTAGAGACAGGCCTCGACGACGAATCCCTCGTTACAGGCGATCCGCGCTATCTGGAGTATTTCCGGAACCGATCGGTATTTCGTTCGTTCCGCTCGTTTCTAGTTCAGGAGGCCGTCGAGAACGCCCCGGAACTAGAGCAGGTGGATGCGGCCATCGCCGCTCAGCGGCGCGCCTATCGGTCAGCCAGCAACTCTTTCTGGTCGCCCACAGTTGCCCTCAGCGCCGGCGTCAGCAACAGGTTCGCCGAGGGCGGAGCAGGCACCGATTTCACGCCACAGTTTCCACCAGGGATTCCCGACCTCTCGGGACTGTTTCCACAGGTCAACGAGCTGAACTTGAGCCTTGGGCTGAGCGTCTCGTTGCCGGTCTTCTCAGGGGGATCGCGTTTCGTGCAGCGGTCGCAAGCGCGTGAGGAGCTCGAGGGCCTGACGGCCCAGCGCGATGCTCTAGCGGAACGGATCGAACAGCGAATACGCTCCGCCCTCCATCGCGCCGGTTCGAGTTTCGCCGGAATAGGGCTTGCCCAAGACGGAGCTGATGCGGCGCGCAACAACCTCGACCTGGTTACCGACTCATATGCACGCGGCGTCGTGTCAGTTGTCGAACTTTTGGACGCACAGAATGCCGCGTTGGTGGCGGACCTGGCAGCTGCCACAGCAGTGTACACGTTTCTCCTCGACATCATGGAAGTAGAACGCGCCGGAGCACGTTTTTCGTTTTTCTTGACCGAAGCAGAGCGTGAAGGCTTCTTCGACCGGCTCGAAGCTTTTGTAGCCGCCAACACCGCTTCACGCTAGCGCCTGAGAATTCAAACAGTCGAGTAAGCCGATGATGAAGCTCAAAGACTTCTCCCGATCGAGCGTAATCCTGCTCGGTTTGTCGCTACTCTTTGCATGTGGGGGCAACGACACACCGGCTGAGACACTTCGTCCTGTACGTTACACGCAGGTGTTTTCGACCGGCGGCGGCCGCGCGCGAGCGTTCTCGGGAGTCGCTCGAGCAAGAGTGGAATCGCGGATGAGTTTCCGCGTCTCCGGCTCAATCCAACGCGTACCTGTCGAGGTTGGGGACCAGGTGCGAGTCGGCCAGCTTCTCGCCGACCTCGACCCGGAGGATTACAGGCTCCAGCTCGAGCAGGCAGAGGCCGCACTTTCCCGCGCCCGCGCGGAGGCGCGGAACGCGGCGGCCAACTTCGACCGGGTGCGTCAGCTCTACGAGAGCAACAACGCATCGCCGAACCAGCTCGATCAAGCACGTGCCGGATCGGAGTCCGCAGACGCGCAAGTGAGATCGGCTGAAAACCGTCGTGACGCAGCTCGACTGCAACTCAGCTATACTCGACTCACAGCCCCATCGGCAGGGCAGGTCGCGGAGGTCGACGTTGAGGTGAACGAAAACGTCACGGCAGGACAGCCCGTGGTGCTGCTCACATCCGCGTCAGAGTTGGAGGTCGAGGTTGCGGTACCAGAGGTCTTGATCTCGCGTGTTCGCGAAGGTTCTGACGTGACCGTCACGTTCGACGCTCTACCTGGCAGCTCGATCTTCGCGCGGGTAACCGAGGTTGGCGTTGTGGCAGGCGGACTCGCAACCACCTTCCCCGTCGCGGTGAGGCTCGGTCGTCCTGTCGAAGGGCTCCGATCGGGGATGACCGCTGAGGTGACCTTCCAGTTCGAATCTACGGATTCGCGTGACAGAATCCTCGTGCCTGCGTCGGCTGTCGGAGAGGACCGGGACGGCCGATTCGTGTTCGTTCTGCACCGTCTGGAGGAGGGCATCGGCATGGCTCTGCGACGACCCGTGACGGTGGGTGAGCTGACTGGTGATGGCTTCGAGGTGCTCGATGGGCTGTTCGATGAAGAGCTGGTAATAACCGCCGGTGTAAGCAGGATACGCGACAGCCTTCGCGTGCGGATCCCCGGCATTGCGCAGGCCGGGTCATGAGTATCACGCGCCTCTCCGTCCAGAAGAACCGCATCACGGGTGCAGTTTTGGTCGTGGTTCTGGCAGGCGGCATCTCCGCATACCTCAACATGCCGCGCGCAGAGGATCCGGGCTTCACAATACGTACCGCCGTCGTGATCACGTATTTCCCGGGTGCTGGTCCGGAACGCGTGGAGCTGCTCGTTACCGACAAGATGGAGAAGGCAATTCGCGAGATGCCCGAGCTGGATTTCGTGAACAGCCAATCGACCACTGGCGTCTCTCTGGTGTTCGCAAACATCCAGAGCCGCTACAAGGACATGCGCCCCATCTGGGATGACTTGCGCCGAAAGGTCGAAACAACCGTCCCTGAGCTGCCCGATGGCATAATCGGACCGATCGTCAACGACGAGTTCGGCGATGTGTTCGGCACAATCGTCACGCTCACCGGCGAGGGTTACTCGTACGGCGAACTAAAGGCCGTCGCAGACGAGGTGCGCGACGAGCTGCTCCGCATCGATGAAGTTGCGAAGGTAGACATCCATGGAGCGCAGGAAGAACACATCTTCGTGGAATACAACAATGCACGATTGGCAGAGATTGGCCTCTCACCGTTCCAGCTGCAATCGATACTCGGTTCGCGCAACATCATCATCCCCGGTGGGGAGATTACGGTCGGGTCAGAGCGAATCATCCTGGAGCCTACAGGTAACTTCGAGAATGTGGACGATTTGAGGCGAAGTCTCATCGCACTCCCGGGCAGGGGCGACGTGGTCCGGTTGGAAGATGTGGCAGTCGTGGAGCGAGGATACGTGGATCCCCCTCTCACGAAGGTCCGCTCTTCCGGAGTTTCCGGTCTCGCACTCGCGATCTCGATGCGGGAGGGCGGTAACATCATTGAGTTGGGCAAGCAGTTTATGCCCGTCTACGAGCGTCTCAAGGCCTCCTACCCGATTGGAATCGAGTTTGACCTGATCACGTACCATCCAGAGGTGGTCGACCGAAAGATCAATGATTTTCTAAGAAGCCTTTACCTCGCGATAACGGTCGTGGTGGTGGTGATGATGGCCACGCTCGGTTTCCAAACCGGGCTCGTTGTCTCGACGCTCATTCCCACAACAATCATCGCGACGTTTCTGGTGATGTCGTTCTTCGACGTCGGGCTGCACCAGATGTCGCTCGCGGCGCTGATTATCGCGCTGGGCATGTTGGTGGACAACGCGATTGTGATGTCCGAATCGATCATGGTGCGACTCGCCCACGGTAAGGCCAGGCTCGATGCCGTGGTCGAATCCGCGGCGGAACTCCGAGTCCCTCTGTTGACGGCATCACTCACAACCTCGGCCGCCTTTCTACCCTTCTTCCTGGCTGAATCAGACGTTGGGGAGTACGTCGGGTCGATATTCGTGGTAGTGACGATCGCGTTGCTCTGCTCGTGGCTGTTGTCCCTCACAATGATACCTGCACTCTGCTACCGATTTCTTCAGGTGAAGACCGCAAGCCAAGAAGAAGGATTCGATACGCCAAGCTATCGACGATATAGACACGCACTTGTCTGGGTGCTGCAGCACAGATTGATCGGCGTTGCCGGTACCGTGGCATTGTTTATGGTGGCGATGTTTGCGTTCGGCTTCGTGCCCAACATCTTCTTCCCACCGTCGGATCGTCCACTGGTTTCTGCCGAGATCGAGCTCCCTGTTGGCACTGCGATAGACCACACAGAGAGAGTCGCAATCGAGCTCGAGAACTTCGTACGCGACTCTTTGCTCGTGAATGGCGAGAGAACTGACGGAGTGACTAACTGGGGGACTTTCATTGGGGAGGGCGCACCGCAGTATTCGCTCGTGTACGCTCGAGAGCAGGACAAGCCGGAGTACGCTTACATGCTTCTCAACCTGACGTCCTACAAGCTGATCGGCAGCATCGTTTCGAGGCTGGAGCAGTTCGCGGCCGGAAACCTGCCGGACGCGATGACGAAATTCGCGTCTCCGCCGCTGGGCCCTCCGGTTCAGGCCGCGATCGAAGTTCGTCTTTCCGGCAGGGAGCCCGACGTGCTGTTCACGCTCGTCGAACAAGTCAGGGCCAAGCTCGATTCTATTCCGGGCACGCGGAACATTGACGATGACTGGGGACGGCGGACCAAGAAGATCTTGATCAACATAAACGAGCCGCGCGCTCAACGGGCGGGAGTTTCCAACCGTGACATAGCGGTCTCGCTGCAAACAGCGTTCTCGGGGTTTATGACTACGCAGTACCGCGAGGGTGACAAGATCATTCCTGTAACGATGAGGTCCGTTGAGGCCGATCGCGGAGACCTGAGCAAGATAGAGGGACTCAACGTGTACGCTCAGGCAACGGGCGAAACGGTTCCGCTGAGGCAAGTTGCGGATGTCGAGGTAGTGTGGCAGCCGTCAAAGATCCTGCGGCGCGATCGTTTGAAGACAGTAACTGTTAAGGCCGATGTATTTCCCGGTGTAACCGCGTTTGAGGTGAACGCGGTGGTCGTCCCGTGGCTCGAGGAGCAGAGCGCGCAGTGGGACCTTGGCTACCGCTACGAGATCGGGGGTGAGGCTGAAGAGTCGCGCGAGTCGCAAGCGTCGATCAACGCCAAGATGCCCATCATGGCGCTCATCATGGTGCTGTTGTTGGTGGGTCAATTCAACTCGTTCAGACGACCACTGATCATCTTGATGACGATCCCGCTGGGACTCATTGGTGTCGTGTTCGGGTTGCTGTTGGCTCGGTCGTATTTCGGGTTCATGACGATGTTGGGTGTATTCGCACTGGCAGGGATCGTGATCAACAATGCGATCGTACTACTGGATCGAATACGAATCGAGATCGATGAGCATGGCCTGGAACCGGCACGAGCCGTGGTCGAGGCCTGCCAGAGGCGGCTGAGGCCAATCCTGCTCACGACTGCAACTACCGTCGGTGGACTGCTGCCGCTCTGGTGGTTCGGCGGGCCGATGTGGTCTACGATGGGAATCGCAATAATCTTCGGGCTACTGTTTGCTACCGTGCTGACGCTCGGCTTCGTCCCGGTGATGTACTCGTTGCTGTTCAGGGTGAGTTTCAAAGACTTTGGGTACTAGCGTCTAAACAACCTGAATCTGCTTGCCAGCCGTCTCGTGTGCCGCGACAGCCGTAGGCTCGTGCATCGCCCACCAATTGCGGGCGCGTTCAGGCGTCCACGGTGTTTCTGACTCGCACCTGGTCAATGCAGCATCTAGCTGATCGGCGGTCTGCGGCCGCTGAGTTGGGTCCTTTGCGAGACACGAGAGGATCACCGCGTCGAGTGCTTTCGGAATTGGGACCTCAGAACATGAAGACGGCGGTAGGGGCTCCTTGTTCAGGTGATGCGCCATCATCGTCATTGGCGAGTCACACTCGAACACCAACCGTCCGGTGACCAGCCAGTAAGCGACACAACCGACCGAGTAAATGTCCGTACGGCCGTCCACCGGATCACCCAACGCCTGCTCTGGCGCCATATACGCGGGCGTTCCGCTTGCCTGGTGCTCAGCGGTGAGTTTGGCATCGCCGGATCCGGCATCCAAGCGCGGTCTGACCAATCCAAAGTCGAGTACCTTCGCGAAGTCGACGGGGCGCCCCTGGCGGCAAAGTTGGATGTTAGCCGGTTTGATGTCGCGGTGGATGAGGTTTTGCTCGTGCGCTTCGGATAGAGACTCGCATACCTGACGGAGCAGGTACACCGCGCGCTCCGGCGGCACAGGTCCGAATCGCTCAACGAGCGTTTCCAAATCGAATCCCTCCAGTAGCTCCATTACGTAGTAGAAGGTACCGTCCTCCGTAACACCGAAGTCGTACACATCGATCGTGTGCGATGAGCGCATCAGCGCCGTCGCCTGAGCCTCGCGTTCGAAGCGTTGCTGCAGTGTCTGTTGGCTCTCGAGGCCCGCACCGCCGAGTCTGTCGGGTCGTATCAGCTTGATCGCGGCCGGCCGAGCAAGCATTCGGTGTTTGGCTCGCCACACTTCACCCATGCCACCACCCCCGAGGCGTTCCGTGAGTCTGTAGCTTCCCAACTGGCGAGCCTTGGTAACTGCAGTGCCGAGCTTGTAGATAACTCTAGCGCCAAACCAGGCGGTCACCGCGACCATCAAATAGGGCACGATCATGGCGTTGACGACGAGGCTCGGATTCGGTACGATGGACGTCCCACCGTACCTGATGGTAAGAAGAAGGGTGACAGGCACCGCGCTACCTGCTCCGATTGCCGCGAGTAGGGATCTCCTTGGCAGGTTCGGCGACACGATCGTGAAGAACATTATCCAAGGCGCAACGTACGACAGGCCAAAGATCGACAGGTGTTCCGGCTGGTGATCGAGCCCCTGATAGACACCCCAATACGCAGAGAACGCCATGCCGTATGCAGCCACCACCTCAAACACTAGCCCGATGTTCATGATTGTCGCCAGGCGGATGGATTTAATGCTGGCAAGTACAGCCACGGCTATAGCGACGCTGATCGATAAAAAAGCCGGCCCCCACCCATAGAAATGGGTGATCTGCTCACGTCCGATCGGGTCGAAAAGTGCGTATGCGCCCTCGCCAAGGAGGAATCCGGCAGCATAGATGATTGCTATGAACCGCAGTCGCCGCGCTGAGTCACGCAGTAGGTCATCCGGCAATCCTGCCGCCGAAGTTCGTCGACCGGACGTGGACTGACTCTCGAGCCTCGTCACCAATGGGGCGTCGTTGTTCATATGGGGCAGAAGGTGTCGTTGAAGTAGTGGAAGCGCTAGTCAAGCACCCGACTGTGGACCGCGCAGACTCCGGATCAAGATAGGAAGCTGCAGCGGTTCGATTTACAGGAACAGCCACCGCGGGTGG
>JBDHHK010000147.1:0-11212 GCA_039589395.1 Gemmatimonadota bacterium | reverse complement strand
CGACGTGGCTGTCCGACAAAGACCGTGTGGTCCTCGCTGTGCGATCCGATGTCGTGATACTCGGCGAGACTGCGAACGAGAGTCGCGTTCTCAGCCGCCCATTCGTTCACGCACATGAAACCACCGCGCAGACCCCGAGATCGAAGGAGATCGCCTAGGTAAACGGCGTTCTCGAATTGCCATTCCGTATCCATGGCTACGATGAGGGCGTTTTGTCTACCGCCCGGATAGAGAGCAACTTCAGCCGCAGGTGCGGACAGGCCCCAGCCGACAAGGTCGGCGAGATGCTCGTCGAACGCATCTTGACTCTCATAACTACCCGCAGCAAGGTCGGGATCGAAGCCAACCCAAACGAAACGGCCGGAACCGCGGGTGCCGACAGCGGCCGCATGGAACTCATCGTCGCTTGGAAAAGCCTTGCGATCGTAGTCTGCCCAGTATGCCGCACCCGGCAGTCCAGCTATTCCCCACTGCCCCTCGCGTTGGAGAAGCGAGATCCGATGCCCCGCCATTGAGGCGCTTCCGATTGGACCGGCACCCGACACCACGAGGAACATCGTCTCGAGCCCGGAATACTCGCGCAGATTGGTGCTGCCGACTATCGCGTGGAATCGGTTCCAGCCAATCCAGTTCGCATCTGAGTCGCGAACACCCACCGGCCCCACGAAAAGCACTCCATTCCCGGTTTCCATCCCCTCGAGAATCAGTTCGACATCCTCGACGGAGAGGCAGTAGGAGTGAGGAAGTACCAGCAGCTCATCCTGCCACTCACCGATCGACGCGATAGTATTGGCACGTATTCCGATTCTGGACAGCGCCTCAACCCAACGTAGCACCCGAGGTGGGGATTCAGCAGCACCATCCGCCCAGTATGCACGGTTGGCATCGTCGTCGAGTACCACCGCCTGCCTCCCGAGGATTTCAGGAAACATCGGCTGCTCATTAATTGCATCTTCCGAAGGAGCGCCAAATGGTGAAATGACAATCCAGACCACGGCTGCTGCAACCGCCACGGCGGCAAACATGCCTCGGAGAAGATGCGGTCGGGAACCCGGTTTGTGCTCAGGCGCTGGCTCATTCATTGATGAAAGATATTAGCATCCAGTCAGGATTTGCCTACCTTTCTTAACGCCTGCGCGTGACAGCCAATCTCCCGGTATACCCTGAACCAGGAATTCCCGTGAGCAAAGAGAACCTCGCATCGATGATTCGCGCTAAGAGTGCGGAGTATGGAGAGCTCGTGGCAATGAGCTACAAGGCAGACGGCGTGTGGATGAAAATCACGTATCGCGAGCTGGGAGGGTCCATTGAAGATCTTGCCAAAGGCCTCTTGGAGCTGGGCGTAAAGACCGGCGATCGAGTAGGCATAATGGCTCCGAACAGCCCCGAGTGGGCAATTGCCGACTTCGCGATTCAGAGTGTCGGCGCGATTACGGTACCGATCTACGCCACGAACACGTCGGGCCAGGCCGAGTACATAACCGGAGATGCGGGGCTGGAAGTGATGTTTGTCGGTGGATCTGACGAGCACCAAAAGGTCGTCGAGTTCGCCGAAAGATCGTCCATTCGACAAATCGTCGTGTTGGACGGCACTCTGAACGAGCAGGACGACTTCACTCTCTCTTACCTGGATCTCCTGGAGAAAGGCCGCGAATCTCAACGTGCTGGAGAGATCGAAGGATTACTGGCGGGAATCTCGACGGATGACATCGCCTCCATCATCTACACGTCCGGCACCACCGGTGAGCCAAAAGGGGTCATGCTCACCCACGGGAATTTCTTCCATCAGTTTCGTGCGGTCGCCGAATGGTTCTCGGTAACCACCGAGGATCGTTCGCTCAGTTTCTTGCCGCTCAGCCATGTGTATGAGCGATCTTGGTCCTATCATGTCTTCAACAGCGGTGCTCAGAATTGGTACGTTCGCGATCCAAAGCAGGTGATCAGCTACTTGGCCGAGGTGCGCCCGACAGTAATGGTCAGTGCACCTCGACTCTACGAGAAGATTTACTCAGCAGTCCATGACAAACTGAGCCAAGCGTCTCCGCTACGTCAGAAACTGTTTCACTGGGCTGTCGCTACTGGCAGAACTTACGCGAGTGTTAAGCACGGTGGCGGGCGGAGCGGACCTATCCTCAAACTCAAACACACGCTGGCAGACAAGTTGGTGCTGCGCAAAATCCGCGACATTGTCGGTGGGCCAAAGAACTTCTTCTCGGCCGGTGGTGCGCCTATGGCTGCGGAAATCGAAGATCTCTTCTTCGCAGCCGGCATACTAGTCTGCAGAGGGTATGGATTGACCGAGACGTCGCCGATGTTGACCGCCAATTGCCCTGACGCATTCAGGTTCGGAACTGTGGGCCGGCCGGTGATCGACTGTGAAATCAAGATCGCGGAAGACGGTGAGATCTTGGCAAAAGGGCCCAACGTCATGAAGGGCTACTACAACAACCCCGAAGCCACCAAGGAAGTCCTGCGTGACGGGTGGTTGTACACTGGTGACATCGGGGAGTTGTCGGACGACGGATATCTCACGATCACCGACCGAAAGAAAGACCTGATCATCACGTCGGGAGGAAAGAACGTCGCGCCGCAGCGGATCGAGACCGCGGTCGGAAAAGACCATTACATCGAGCAGATTGCCGTGGTTGGCGAAGGCCGACGGTTCGTGAGCGCGCTGATCGTGCCGTTCTTCAGCGCTCTGGAAGAATTCGCGCAACGCAAGAAGTGGCAATTCGAATCGAGGCTCGACCTGATTCGTATGCCTGAGGTGGTGAAGTTCTTCCGTGAACGAATCGATGCGCAATCCATAGAACTGGCCAACTACGAGCGCATCAAAGAGTTTCGACTGCTGCCCGAAGATTTCACCCTGGCCGGCGGCGAGATTACACCCACGCTCAAGGTGAAGCGCAACAACATCGCGACCAAGTATCAGGGCCTAGTGGAAGAGATGTACGGCTGATCCAGATGCCGCCGATTCGGTGCCGCCTACTCTCTGAGTCGCTCCAACGCGGCCCACGCTCGTTCCGCGTATTCGGGATGATACTGACCGCGTTCCGCGAATCCCGGTAGGAGCTCCGGTCGCATGTTGGCGAAGCGGGGATAGCTATCGAAGATGTCGCCGTAGCCAAGGATGCGCGGATCCCCCTGCCGCCGTAGTTCTTCCTCGAGCTGTGTTCTGAGGTCTTGCTTCAGTGTAGCGTGCTCCGGAGATACTGCGATGTTTTGCAGACATGCTGGATCTACGCTGATGTCGTACAACTCCTCTTCAGGGCGAAGGCCACAGGCCAACTCGAAATACCTGCTCTCTCCAGGATCCGTCTGATGCGCGAGCAACCAGTCCTTCGAAGGCGAGGCGTCGATGTCGAAGTAGCCGTCCGGATCTCCGGCCGGCCAACGATCCGGCTTCATGTTCCAGATGTAGAGAAAAGTTCTGGTCCGAATGGCTCTCGCCGGGTAGCCGACGTTGTCGGCGCGGGCGTGTGTGTGGCGTTCCCGTCCGGTAAGCACAAATGTCCTACTCTCGTCAACGTAACCGGATAGGGGTGATTGCAGGACGGGCAATAGACTCCTGCCTGTCATCTCCTGCGGAATGGAAACACCCGCCGCCGCCAGAAATGTCGGTGCGAAGTCTATGAAGCTGACCGGGTCGTCGATCTGTCGGCCCGAGCTAATGACATTCCCCCACCGCATGGCGAGCGGCATATGAGTGCCGTATTCATACAGGTTGGCCTTGGCACGTGGAAACGGCATGCCGTTGTCGCCGGTTACCACTATCAACGTGTTATCGAGTTCACCGATCTGTGCCAGCTTGGTGATCATCCGACCGAGATGGCTGTCGAACCACTCGATCTCGACCGCGTAGCCGAGGATGTCGGATCGAACCACCTCGTTATCCGGAAGAAACTCCGGGACGGTTACCTGGTCGATACTCTTGCCGGATCTCGAGCCAATACCGCTCTCGTAATCGCGGTGTGGTTCGCCGGAGCCGTACCAGAAGCAGAACGGCTGGCCCGGGCTGCGTCCACCCAGGAAGTCCACGAAGTTGCCTGCGTAATCGGTGTCGTTCATCTCGTCGAACGGCGTTTCGTTCTTACGCGCGTTGTACACTCGGCCTGCGGGGTTCTGCGGCCAGCCCGAATCCTCCCAATTGCCCGGTCCCCAAGATTTGCCGGTGCTGCCGATCAGATACCCCGCGTCCTCGAGCCGGTCTGTGAACACGGCGAACTTGGTCGGGAAGTAACTCTGGTGAGTTCCCGCTTCTTCGTTTTGCCAGATGTTCCGGCCCGTGAGCAATGCCGCTCGACAAGGGCTGCACTGTGGTGCGGGACAGAATCCGTTTGCGAACAGGGCGCCTTCGCGTGCAATCCTGTCGAACGCCGGAGTGTTGACGAAATCGCATCCGTAGGCACTGGCATGCGGCCAGGATTGGTCGTCGGAGATGGCGAGCAGAATGTTCGGCCTCTCGCTCCGCCGCGTGCAACCCGCGGTTGCATGGGATAGAAGCAGGCCGGCAGTACCACCGCCTGCGCGCGTCAGGAATTCGCGGCGTTTCATGTTCCCAAAAGGCTCCCGCTCATTAGTGCACACCACTCACCTGAGTCGGTGCAGTGCGTCCACGTTCTCTAGCAGACCTCTCATGGGATCGCGTCGAAGATGTAGATAGCGGACTCGTTGTCTTCAGGCAAAAAGTAGAGCCGCAGGTAATCGTCCCACGGCTCGATGAAGAACGCGTTGGTGGTCATGGCCCTTCCACCTTTCGCTAGCCAATTGACGGGAACTTGATGGACCGCCCGTTGCGACCGCAGGTCAATGAGTTCAATCCCACCAATCGTGAGTTCGAGTGACGCAGCATCGCCGATCTGCTGAGCTGCATGCGTCTTCACGCCTCCACAGAGCATGTAGTGAACAGCCGAATACTGACAATCCTGGTAGTCGACATAATAACTCCCGTTCGGTACTCGTTGCTCTGCTGCATTTGACTGGTATTCTGTGAGTTCGAACTCTCCGTTCAGCTTCCAACTGTAGAAGAACCTCGACCCCCAGCTCACGCCGTGTAGAGTGGCATCCACCGTGTCAACAACCAATCCTCCGAGATGGTCATTGAACCGGAACACCTCCGTGGCCTCAAGAGTGGCCGGATCGACGCGATACACGATTGAGTTGCTGTTAGGCCGGTACTCCGCAACCGGAATCCAGATGAATCTGCCGTCGAAGTCTATGCCACCCGGATGATAAGCGTCGCCTTCGCCGAGCGTGATGCTAGCTACAAGATTGCCGTCTCGATCGACTTTGAAGAGATGACCCACACCCTCTCCCGCGGTCCGATCGTATCCGTCAACTGGCCGCTGGTACCTCTCGGTCTTTACCGTGACCTCCACCGATGAGAAGAAGATGTGGTCACCCACGAATGTCATACCCTGCGGGTGATACGTATCGAACCGTATTGGAATGGTTCCCACGGGTAACCACTGAGTCTCTGCTGTCATTTGCCGGAAGCGATCTACGATGTCGGAGTCGTGGGGCGTGCAGGACTGTACTTGGAGAAGCAACGTTAGACACGCCAACGCATGGCCGACCCGAGTCCCCTGCGTGCACTTCGATACCGTCAATGCCCACTCCCAGCTCTGAGGCCTTCATCGCCAGCCATGAGCCGTGCGAGCTCCTCCAGCGACACCTCGTCCTTGGTGACGTCCGCGATGACCTTCCCCCGCCGCAACACCACAAAATGGTCACCGACGGGGTAGGCGTGATTCGGATTGTGGGTCACGAGAACCACGCCCACGCCGGTTGCTTTGACCTGAGTCAGAAGGCGCAGCACGATCTCAGCTTGCTTGACACCGAGGGCGGCGGTCGGTTCGTCGAGAATGAGTACCTTGGCGCCAAAGTACATGGCTCGCGCGATAGCAACCGATTGCCGCTCGCCGCCCGAGAGCGTACCTACGGCTTGAGCGGAATCTCGGATATCGATCCCCATCTTCTCGAGTTCGTCACGCGCCGTCCGTTCGCAGTACTCCACATCTATACGCTTGAACGGTCTCCTTCCAACGGTCGGTTCCGAGCCGAGGAAGAAGTTGCGCCACACGCTCATGAGGGGAATCATCGCAAGATCTTGATAGACGGTTGCGATTCCTCGTACGCGAGCGTTCTGGGGCGAGTCGAAATCAACGATCTCGCCACCCACCTCGTAACGCCCGCTCGATGGTTTGTGCACTCCGCAGAGCACTTTGATCAGCGTCGACTTGCCGGCTCCGTTGTCACCCAGGAGGCATGTCACCCTGTGGGCGTGCACCGACATCGACACATCTTCCAGCGCGATCACGTGGCCGAATCGCTTCGACACATTGCGGACAGCAAGCAGGGGGCGAGTGGCCGAGTTCAACGCGCCTCCGATGCTTTCATGCGAACGTAGTTGTTGAACACGACGGCAACCACGAGAGTGGCTCCCAGGAATACCTGAAACCAATCTGCGTCGACCCCGGCCATGACGATGCCTTGCCGAACCATTCCGAATATGAGGGCTCCCAGAACCGCGCCGATAGCCGAGCCGTAACCACCGGTGAGCAACGTGCCACCGATAACGACAGCTATGATTGCCCTGAACTCCTGCATCTCTCCGCGCAACGCATCGGCACCGGCATATCGGACAGCCTGCAATACCGCAACGAGACAAGCGGCGGCTGCGGTGGTCATGAATAGGGAAATCTTCACGCGTTCGACCGGTACTCCCATGCTCCGTGCGGCTGTCGCCGAACCTCCCGCGCCGAACACCCAGTTGCCAAAGCGTGTGCGCAGCAGCACCCAAGTGGCCAGAGCGGCGAGAGCGACCCACCATACGATCGACACGCGAAACGGGCCGACGGGACTGCTTCCGAAGAAGATCCGCGCGAGTTCGAAACCGCTAGCTTCGTCCAGGCTGCCAAGCTGCGTACGTCCCGTGAGTTGCCGTGTGATGCCAATCGTCAACCCTCTGACGAAGAAGAGCGTCCCAAGTGTCACAATGAACGAAGGGAGGCCTGTCCGCACCACGAGGTAGCCGTTGCCGAACCCGATCGCGAGACTCAGAGCGAAGGTGACAGCAATTGCCGGCCATAGCGGCCACCCGAAATGGCTCGTGAGAAGCAACAGTGTCATGCTTGCCGCTCCGATAATCGAACCCACGGAGAGATCGAACTCACCGCCAATCATGAGCATCGCGACAGCGACGGCGAGGATCCCCAAGGGAGCGGCAGCGTTGAGGTAGGTCGCGGTCCCTGCAAGACTTCGAAACGGTTCACCTGCAACAAACGCAAAAAAGACCCAGATGAGGATGGTGCCGGCCAACGCGCCCAGCTCCGGTCTGCCAAGCAGCCTTCGTAGTGAGGAAGTTCCGCTAACGTGCCCTTCCACTATCGCACACCCTGCTCGGACAGCGCGATCACGTCGGCTGCGGTCTCCGCCGTGACGACACCCGGCCCTGTGGGAATCACGTTGCCGCCCCCGGGTAGTGCCCGGGTTTCGAGGAACTTCACCATCAGAGTCACCGCTAGATAACCCTGCAAGTACTGATGTTGGTCGATCGCGAATAGCATCTCACCGTCCCGCACGGCCGCGAGCACCGCTGGTGACAGGTCAAACGTGCCGAACTCTACCTCTCCCATCTTCCCCGTCTCACGCAGTGCGGCGAGAGTCGGCCCTGCACCATTTGGGCCGAGTGTGAGTATGCCGTCTGTCCGTGGATCTGCCGAAAGCGCCCCCGCAACCCGCTGCTGCGTGTCGTCTGGATCTGCCAGGTCCACGGCCAGTACAGTGGAGGTTCCACCGGTGGCGTTCAGTGCATCAGCCATTCCCGTGCATCTGATGTCCAGCGAAATGTTGCCGACTTCGTGGTTCACACACAACGCATTCGACACGCCCGCCGCTGCCAGATGTTCTCCACAGACGAAGCCGGCTTCATACTCCGGCTGGCCGATGTGCGCCAAAACACCCAAATCGCGGTACACATCGCCACCGGAGTTGATAGAGATAACGGGCAGGCCTGCATCGGTAGTGGCACGTATCGCTGATCCCAGGGCATCTCCATCTGGAATGGAGACAACGAGACCGTTTGGCCGCGACGCGACCGCCGCATCGATGAGGTTGTTCATCTCAACCATGTCGAAACTATTTGGCGCTTGGTACTCCACTCGGACACCGAGGTCTTCAGCGGCGTCGTGCGCTCCATTTGACACAACCGACCAGAATGGGTCCGACGACTGCCCGTGGGTGACAACGACTATGCGAATGTCACGCTCATCGACGATGCCACCATCCGCCGATCCACACGCCGCGGTCACGATTGTCGCGACCGAGAGAAGGGCAACCGCACGGAACAGGTAACTATTCTGGCTCTCGTTTCTAATCACCGAAGCCCCTTGTTGCGATCCTGAAAGGAGTGACTGAAGTAACCATCCGTCACCGCATGAGCCAATACAGCCATATCTGGAGCAGTAACACCGGGGCCGCCCACAATCTCAGATCGCGCCACCCGGAGTAATCGCTCCCTCCGCGGTAGACCGCACTCCCACGTCGGGTCACTACCCACGCCAACATCAGCGCGTATATCCCCATCGCCAACCAGGTTCCGACCAAAGGAACGACTCCGCGAAGTACTAAAGGTACGACGCGATCATAAGCCGCACAGGTCACGACGTTCAGTCAGGCGTGTCGGCGTTGGCAAACGCCGTGTGTCTCCTATCTTTGCTATTATGTCACGCCCACTATTTGCTGTCGTGTTAGTTGCAGCACTGATCGACGTTGTAAACCCGATTAGTTCTGCTGCCCAAGGAGATCTGTCGGTACTCTCCGGTCAGATGTTTTTCACCGATGCCAAGAACGCCCTTTACACCCACCTCTCGAACCTGGCCTTCGAGAAGCTCGACGATCGAGAGGCTTTGGTGGCCGAGCTGCGGAGCGACGTGGACTGGGAGGCGCGCCGCAGATATGTGCGGCGAACGCTGCGAGATCTCGCCGGGCAGTTTCCCGAACGGTCACCACTCAACGCGCGGGTGACGGGCGTGTTGGAAGGTGATGGGTTCAGAGTCGAGAAGCTTCTCTACGAATCGATGCCAGGGTTTTTCGTAACCGCAGCCGTGTTCGTTCCCGAGGGAATCGATGCCCGCCGGCCGGCCATCGTTTACGCAAGCGGGCATTCGGCGGACGGGTTCCGAGCCGCCCCGTATCAAACGGCGATATTGAACCTGGTCAAGAAGGGTTTCATCGTTCTTGCTTTCGATCCGGTCGGCCAGGGAGAACGCCGCCAATACAACGATCCCGAAACCGGTACGTCTCGCATAGGCGGCCCGACCAGAGAGCACTCGTATCCTGGCGCACAGATATTTATCACGGGTGACTCGCCTGCGTTGTATTTCATCTGGGACGGTGTCCGTGCCATCGACTATCTGCACTCACGACCGGACGTAGACACGGAACGCATCGGCGCAACAGGACGCTCGGGCGGCGGGACGCAGTCGTCCTATTTCGCTGCGTTCGACGACCGTGTGCGGGCAGTCGCACCAGAGAACTACCTAACGAGCTTCCGGCGACTCTTGGAGTCAATCGGGTTGCAGGACGCGGAGCAGAACTTCTTCCACGGCATAGCTCAGGGCATCGACCACGCCGATTTGATCATCGCCCACGCGCCCAAACCGTATCTAGTGATCGCTACGACGCGTGACATGTTCTCGATCCAAGGGGTACGCGAGACGGTAAGAGAGGCACGGTCCGCATATGCAGCGATGGGACAAGCGGACAACCTGCGCTTGGTTGAAGACGATGCGCCTCATGCGTCGACCCGAAGGAATCGAGAGGCGATGTACGCCTTCTTCCAGGAAGCTCTGGACTTGCCTGGTGAGACGCGCGAGGTCGAAGTGCAGGTGTTTGAGCCGACCGAGCTTTACACGTCCGAAACAGGCCAGGTGGCAACGATGCCGAACACGGAGGACCTGTTTACGCTCAACCGGCGTCGCGCAGCGGAAATGGTTGAACGGCTGGCGGGACGCCGCCAAAGCGAGTTCGGTACCGACGCCGTGGTGGCGGCGGCCAGGAACCTCTCTGGTTACGAGGCACCCTCCCACGGTGGCGAAGCAGTGTTCCGCGGTCGCCTGAGGCGTGACGGTTACGTTATCGAGAAGTATTTTGTGCCGGGAGAGGGAGACTACGTGCTCCCGATGCTGTTGTTGATTCCCGACGGAGATGGGCCGCACCCGGCAGTGATCTACCTGCAGCCCGAGGGCAAAGCAAGTGACGCCGCTGGTGGTGGGGTGATGGAATCACTCGTGAGACGCGGATATGTGGTGCTGGCACCAGACCTCCTTGGCTTCGGCGAATTGGGCAATAGTGATTTTCGAGGTGATGCCTACGATTACGGTGTTGGAGTAGGCGCGTACAACATCTGGTGGACGGCCAACCAGGCCGGGCGGAGCCTGGTGGGAATCAATGCGGGGGACATCATTCGGACGGTGCAGTTCCTTCGATCGCGGAGCGACGTGAATCAAGATCGTCTGAGCGCCATTGGGATAGGCGAACTCGGACCGGTGCTGCTGCACGCCACCGCGTTCGATCGGTCGATATCCGATGTGGTGCTAGTTCAGTCGCCGACCACATATGAGAGCTTTGTGTTGAACCGCTACTACAGACCCGAACTCGTGCACGCCGTCGTTCCTGGTGCGCTGCGTGAGTACGACCTCCCGGACCTCGCGGCCACCTTGGCGCCGCGCGGACTCCTCCTGCTCAACGCGATCGATCAATGGGGTGAGCCGGTGTCCGTCGAAGAGACTCGAAACACATATCAACAGAATCTGCCAACTGGTGGCCGGTTCGACGTGCTACACACGCGACTGGCTGAATCGTGGATAGAGGCTGTGGCTGATTGGCTGGACAGAGGGCGGCGGTAGCTCGGGCTCACGCTCCCGAAGCAACAACCTCCACGGTCGGGCTTGGTTTGAATCCGATTCGGTGCGCATGAACTTCTATCGTGCCACTCACTTCCAACTCTGTTGGACCTGCGTAGATCGTCCATGGGCGCCGACCGGCGTTCGTCCGATCGTTCTGCTTCACACGATATCCAATGGACGCACCGTCGGTTCCGCAGGCGATCGCGAGCCGGTGTTTACCGCCGTGTAGGGGCTCGCGTGTGACAGTCGGAGTTGCGGTTGTCGGTTGGCGGCCGTCGGGAGGGTACACGCGCGTTCGAACC
>JBDHHK010000146.1:0-11237 GCA_039589395.1 Gemmatimonadota bacterium | reverse complement strand
GAGGGAACCCCAGACAACCTGGTGTTGGAGCCAGAGGCGAAGTCCGCGGCTCGGGTGGTGTACAATCATTTTGGTGGAGAGGACGCATTCCCGAACGTGTCGAAGCAGATGATGGAGGCCGTCGACACGGCAGATTCCGCTGACTTCACCATGGAGGAGGTGCTAGATCCGCAGGACTGGGTGCTACTCAACTTCTTAATGGACTCCCGCACCGGATTAGGCCGCTTCAAGACGTTTTCCAAATCCAACTACGAGTTGATGATGGAACTGATAGACGAGTGCAGAGAACTCGACGTTGAAGAAATATTCGGCTTGCCGGACGTACTCGAGAGAGTTGTGCTGTACCGGTCTCACGAGGATCTGTTCAAGGAGCAGCTGCAACGGTGCACCACCGTCCACGGCAATCTCTGTGTGATCGACCTGACCGAGGAAGAGACCATCTACGTCGGTAATCGTTTTGTCGTCTACGCGCAGAATCCCGAGTGCAACATCTCGCTTCACATCATGTGGGGTCTGAACAGACAAAACACAGTCTTCGCCATGGGTAAGTCGATCTTCAATCGTACCTCAAACACGAACATCGGCGAGTTGGCGTTGAGCTATGGGGGTGGTGGCCACGCAGCGGCTGGAACTTGTCAGATCGAGAACGATCAGAAAGATTCGGTACTGCGGGAGTTGATTGCCAAGATCACGGCGGATGGTTGAGTGAAGAACGTAGCCCGAAGAAGATACGTATCGGGCCACCCAACTGGATCACAGGCAAATAGCGGCGAATCATTCAGACAGCCCGAGGATCGTCCTTCGATCCCGATGCACCCAACATCACTCTAAAACCAACCGGATTGCCCGTGTCGTCGCGCACGAACCGCCAATCCCTGTCTTTCTCTTTTCCCTGGTCGATCGCCTCGAGCATTGCGTTGAACTGCCTCTTGATGGTGCGGTTGGGGAACCAAATTACCGCGGCGCCCACCGCCGCCGCAGTGAGGTGTGTAACCAGAGTCTCTAGAAGTTCCATGACCATTCCTCAGTTTGGACGTTTCAAAACATGAGCCAAAACGCCCTACGGTGCGAAGGTTGTGTTCGGTTTCGCCAACTTATCGCTTCAGGTAGCGTCCGACACCCTATATACTATCGCCTCACGGTAACCCGTCAAAACTCTGTAGTAGCCACATAGATACGAGTCGCACGTGGGGTCGCCAGTGTCGACGAGCAGCGGCCTGCCCGTGAGCGAAGAGATCTTTCCCGGCGTGGCGAGCACCAAGATGTTCCCCTTCCCGACCCTGCGAATCACCTCGGGTGATATCTGCTGGTTGCCCCTGCCAAGCAAAAACCCCTGGCCTCCAACGGGCGTGAGGATGAGTTGGGTATCACCTTCGGTAACCGTTTCCAGGATCTGGCGCTCACTCATGTCCCTGCCGACCAAACGCCGGGCGCGGATGACGTCAACGCCGAGCAGGCTGCATTCGAGGTCCAGCTGCTCCATCAGAGCCATACATGTCGTGCCGGGGCCGATGATGTAGTAGCAGTCGTCAGTCATCTTCTCGACGACGTCGGCGGCAATTGCTTGTTGTGCAGTTCGCTCAGTTGGGGCTGATGCCGCTTTGCGACTCTGCAGACGATTGCCAGCGTCTGGAATCTCCAGGTAACCATACAACCGCGATGAGAGGATCTCGCGGCGGTAATTCTCCTCGTCGATGTCCATCACCTCAGCCTGCTTTGTGCGGTTTATCCCACCAGTGAGCCAGGCATCGGCAATGTGACCAGCTACAGCTGGGCTTGCAGCGTACACCGCGGACTGAATCTTCACCCCCGCCGGGATCCCCAGGCAGATAAGCGTAGAGCCGACGGCATCGTGGATGTCTCGCGCCGTTCCGTCACCGCCGGCAAACAGCAGCAGATCTACACCTTCCGCCGCCATTCCGCGGGCAGCGTCTTTCGTATCGGACGGCGTAGTCACGGACGAAACCGCGGACCCGATTTTCGTTGGGTGCAGACCGGGAGCTACCACGGCCGATTCACCCATGGAGCCAGAGTAGGTGAGGACCTCCAGATCTTCGCCATGTGGAGCCAACTGAGCGAGTGCCGCTCGAGTGCGATCCTCCGCCCTGGGAACAGCACCGAGCTGTCTGGCCCGCTCTAGGAGCTCGGGACCATCTGTTCCCTTCAGCCCGACCGCTCCCCCCATGCCGGCCACGGGATTGACGATCAGGCCGAGCTTTTTCATGCGCGTATTCTTGCGGCGTCCTCGCCGTGCTTCTTGATGAACGCCCGCCACGTCACCGCCCACTTGGTGGGATCGTCCATACTGCTCTCATCGTTCTTGTGCACAACACTGCGGTGCGGAGCGCTCTTCACCGTATTGGGCTCAGTCCTAGCTTCTTGAGCGACGTGGCGCAACGCGTCCAGGTACTCGTCGAGTTCGTCCTTCGAGTACGACTCGGTCGGCTCGATCGTGAATGGCTGAGGAACGACGAACGGATGGTGGCTTTGCCACAGGTGGAACCCGAAGTCAGCCAGGCGAAGCGTGACTTCATGAGTATCGACGCCGGTTTCCCTAAACAGCTTCTCCCACGAGTAACGCACCTGCTCGATCCTTCGCTTTCCACCCGGATAAGGTGAAGACGCGCCTTCGATCTCGAGGATCTTCTTGTACATGTAGTTGTTGTTCAGCACCGCGATCTTTGCGGCCTCCAGGAGCCCCGCCGCACCCATGCTGAGCACCCACGAGTAAGCCTTCAAAATCACAGGGAATGCGCCGTGGAAACTGCGAGCCTTCCCTATCGAATGCGGAACATCGTAATCGAACGAGTACTTATCGCCGTCGAAGCTCACGAGCGGAACAGGCAGGTAATCGGCCATCTCTTTTGTGGCACCCACCGCGCCGCCTGCCGGACCGCCACATCCGTGTGGTGTGCCGAACGTCTTGTGCAGATTGAAGAAGCAGAGATCGAAATCCGCTTCTCTCGCCCTGGTGATCCCCATGATCCCATTCGCGTTGGCCTGGTCGTACCCACAGATACCACCCGCCTCATGAACGATCCGCGTGAACTCGGCGATCCGTGGATTGAATATGCCGATGTCTTCAGGGTTGGTTATGAAGAGGCCCGCCGTGCGTTCCGTAGTCGCGGCCTTCAGCGCATCGAGGTCGGGCAAGCCCTGAGCGTCGGGATAGAGCGTGATGATCTTGTATCCTTTGGTTGCTGCAGCTGCTGCGTCAGAGGGGTGAGAAAAGATGGTGGTGATGAGTTCGTCCCGCTGTTCCGCCTGACCTCGCACCTCATGATACTTGAACATCATGGCAGCCATCGCGAGGATTGCATGCGAACCCGAACTCGGTTGCAGCGAGAAGCGGTCGAGGCCCGAGATCTCCTTGAAGAACTGTTCCAGTTCGTACATCACTCGCAGAGCACCTTGCACGGTGCTCTCGTCCTGATCCGGATGCAGATTCCTAGCCTTCGGTGACGAGGCAATCTGCTCGTTGATCTTTGGGTTGTATTTGATCGTGCAGGTACCCTGACCGATGTCGATGTTGAAGTCCGCACCCAGGTTCTGCTGGGAGAGGCGGAGGAAGTGTTTCAGGACTCGCATTTGATTCACCTCGGGCAAAGCGGGTGGCGCCGCCCTGCGCATGATCGAGGGAATCGCTGACAGCCCGTCCCCAACTGAGCCCGAAATCTCTTTGTCCACCTGAGGAAAGTGAATGCCGCGCGCCCCGGGGATGGAGAGTTCGAATATCACTTCTTCGTCCCACTTAGCCTGGTGGAAATTCCTGAGTCTGGTGCCTTTCTGAATGTCCATGTCTCCTCCCCCTATCCCAGGATCGCCCGAAGGGCGCCCACCAGGTGATCGATGTCTTCCCTTGCCGTCACTTCCGTAACTGCATAGAGCGCGCAGTTCTTCAATTCTCCGAAGGACTCACCGAGATCCTTGCCGCCGAAGATCCGCTCCGCCAACAAAGCCTCATTGATATCGGCTACCGTTTTTCCAGTCCCCGCAAAGTCCACGACAAATTCCTTGAAGTTGAAGGCGTCGAACCGGAGCTTCACACCTTCGATGTCACCAAGTCGTTTCTTCGCGTACAGGCACTTCTGTATGATGCTCTGGTCCAGCTCCTTCAGACCTTCCGGTCCAAGAAGCGACAGATACACCGCGGTCGAGATGCCGTAGAGTGCTGCCGCAGTGCCGATGAACTCCTTGCCCTGCTCTCTCACCGCGAACGACGTACGCTCGTACGCCACATCGCCGAACCCCCACTCGCCCTCCTTCTCAGTCCTGCAGATTCCGAAGAGCCGCGATGGATACTCCATGACGAACCTCTCTTCGTCGCGGGTCGCAATGAAGCCTCCAAGCGCGCCGCCGAAGTACGGATGGTTGCCCAAGCTCTGGATATCGCCGCAAGATATGTCCGCGCCGTATTGACTCGGCGGGGTAAGCACACCGAGGGAGATGGGGTCTACGCCAACGATGAGAAGGCTACCGTTGTCGTGGAGCGTTTCTGCGATAGCCTGGCCGTTCTCCTCGACTGTCCCAAAATAGGAAGGGTTCTCGATGTAGAGGCCGGCGACAGAGTCGTTCATGCGGCTGTTGAGATCATCCGTGTCTAGGGTTGCCGTGTCAGCATCATGCCCAACCATCACGATCTTCATAACCGGTTCGCAGTAGGTCTTGACGACCTTCAGGCGGTCTGGCGAAATCGTGTCGGCAACCAATATCACGTTACGGTTCGTGATCCTCCCGGCCATTCGGATCGAAGTGCTGGCAGCCTGACCCCAGTCGTAGGTCGGCACGTTGACGACATCGACGTCCAGCAACTCTGCCATGAGGCTCTCATATTCGAACAGCGCCTGGAACCTTCCGTGATCCTCGTAGGGCTCGCCTGCATAGGCTGTGAGAAACTCCGAACGGCCGGTGATCTCATCGCAGATGGCTGGGACGTAGTGCGTGTAGCAACCACCACCCAGGAAGCTGATGTTCTCGCTGCATGACGAGTTCGCGGCTAGAACCTGCTCGACAAAACGCTTTAGATCGATTTCCGAGGTGAGTCCATCCGGAATGTTGAGTTTCCCTTTGAACCTCAGCTTTTCCGGAATGTCGTCGTACAGCTGATCGATATCGGTAAGCCCGAGCTCGGCGAGCATGGCCGCTTTGACTTCGGGATTCGAATTGGGGATGTAGGGATGCACCCTCTCGCCACCTGCCATACTTCGTCTCTCCCAGTTTGAGATTCTCAGACAGCAGGCCGCTGATGAACGCGGAAGAACGCAGAGAACAACGGGATTTGGTTACCCCACCCAACCCCAAAAAACTCCTGCGTTTGTCCGCGTTTTTCCGCGGCCAATTCCATATCATGCTCCAGACCAACATACCGATTCACGCAATCCCCCCACCGTCCACGACCAGAAACGCCCCCGTCACCCATGTGGACATGCCGCTCGCAAAAAACAGAACGGCGTTCGCAACGTCAGCCGGAGTGCCAACCCTATTAATCGGCCGGTCGGCCGCCTCGCGCATGAACGCCTTTGGGTCTTCTCCCAGTTGTTCGCACTCGCTTCGGAGCATCGGGGTGTCAATGTCGCCTGGGCAAACACAATTGACTCTGATGTTGTGTCTTCCGTGGTCGATTGCCATCGCGCGGGTGAGGTTGAGTACGCCGCCCTTTGCTGCGCAGTATGACACTGCGTTTTCTCCGCCCGTCAGAGACCAACCCGACCCCGTGTTGATGATGCTCCCGCTACCTGCAGCGATCATGTGTGGCAACACATGATGTGAGAGCAGGTACGCACCTTTGAGTGTCACATTCACCGCCAGGTCCCACTCCTCTTCGGCTATATCCACCGCATTCTTCCTTACTGCGACACCCGCGTTGTTCACGAGGATGTCGATCTTGCCGAAGTCGGACATTATCCGGTTCACAGCCGCGGCACAGCTAGCATCTGAGGTCACGTCGCAGTCGTAGAACCGCGCTCCTAAGCCGCGTTGTTCGAGGTCTTTCTCCGCCTGGTACCCAGGCTCCAAAGCGATGTCCAGCAGTGCAACTTCAGCACCAGCTTCAGCGAGCCGCGTCGCCACACCAAGTCCGATACCGGAAGCGCCACCTGATACTGCCCCGACCTTACCGTCGAGTGTTACTAGATCGAGAATAGCCTGTTGCGGGAGCATACTCTGGATTCCTCGTTGGTTGCGAAGTACGTGGATATCTAGTATAACCGTCCGTCCCTGTTGTTGAATCGTGGGAACGTCAGGTCGGGCTTTTCACTGAAAGTTCTATTCGCAGTGACTTTGGCCCCGTACGTTTCGATAGCGACATGTACCTGATGCTGAGTTATGGAGGTTCGATGCTGCGCAGTCTCAGAACGAGGGTGTTGGGGATGATGCTGGTAGCGTTGTTGTTGTCGGGGTGTGCTGACTCGGGAGCCGCCGACCTGGTATTGCGCGGTGGCAAAGTCGCTTCTGTTGATTCGGATTTCTCTATCCACCAGGCGTTAGCGGTGAAGGACGGCTGCATCGAATACGTCGGCTCCAACGAAGGAGTGAAGGCGTTCATCAGTCGAGGAACGCGAGTAATCGAACTCGAGGGAATGCTGGTAACGCCCGGGATGGTGGACGCTCACGGTCACCCATTCAATCTCGGCAATCTGGATGAACCAGAAACCTTCTCAGTGCGCGGCTCAGTAAGCTGGGATGAAGTCGTCGAGAGAGTGGCCGCCGAGGTAACCACGCTGGAGCCGGGTGAATGGCTCATCGGTGGCGGTTGGTACCAGGACGACTGGGAAGACAACACGATTCCTGAACACGACGGACTGAGCGCAGTGTCTCCCGACAATCCCGTGTTTCTCTACAGGCGTGGCGGCAACTCCGCATTCGTGAACGCAAAGGCACTCGAGATCGCCGGCATCGATGCTGGTACTCCAGACCCATATGGAGGGGTGATCGGGCGCAAAGCCGACGGCTCTCCGTCAGGGTTCCTCGTCAACATGGCGAACAACCTGGTCTCGGATCACTTCCCAGAACCCGACAGGCCGCTCTCATGGTACATGGACGTCTACAAGCGCGCCTCAGAAAGAGCCAACGAGGTCGGCCTCACCGGATGGCACGATGCCGGGATAGGACCGACGCTGATCGCCGCGTACAAAGCTCTTGTCGATGAGGGCGAACTCAATGTGCGCGTGAACGCCATGCTGCAAAATCCCAGGCGCGGCGGACTGGAGGAGTATTTCAGCCAGCATCGAGTGGTGAATTACGGAGGTCGCGATCTCTTCCAGGTACGCAGCGTCAAAGTGTTCTTCGACGGCGCACTGGGTTCCCGTGGCGCTGCGCTTCTCGAGCCATACTCCGATGACCCGGGCAACGTCGGCATCTACGAAGTTCGGCCGGAACACCTCTATGAGGTCTCGATTGCCGCCCTCAATACCGGCATGCAGGTCTGCCCTCACTCGATCGGCTCTCGAGCAGTACGAGAGAACCTCGACATATACGAACGGGCATTCGCCGACTACGACGGGGACACGGAGAACGTCCGTTTTCGAGTCGAGCATGCAGAGCTGGTAACTCCCGAAGACGTGCCAAGGTTCGGTGAAATGGGTGTGATCCCATCTGTACAGCCGATCCATCACACCTCAGATATGGAGTTCCTCCCGTACAGACTGGGGCCGAATCGCGCACGGTCGTACGCAAGCCCGTGGCTCGCGATGGTGCAGTCTGGAAGCGTGCTTGCATTCGGGTCCGACCATACTATCTACTCACACAATCCTCTGACCGGTTTCTACGCAGCCATCACACGCAAGAACGAAGACGGCACTCCCGAAGAGGGCTACTTTCCAGAACAGGCACTCACGAGAAAGGAAGCGCTGAAGGGTTACACCATCGGACCGGCGTACGCGGCGTTCCTAGAAGACAAAGTGGGATCCCTCGAGGTTGGAAAGTATGCCGATCTTGTTGTGTTCGATCGCGACATACTCGAGATCGACCCGATGGAGATTCTACAAACCAATGTTGTGTTCACGATTGTCGATGGCCGCGTGGTATATGAAAACGCCGAACTTAGCAGATAACGAATTGGAGTGACGATGTCGAGAAGAACCGTTTCAGCAGCTTTGCCGGTGCTGGTCGCCGCACCACTACTCGTGAACGCGTGCGGCCAAGGCCATGCGGACCTCATTCTCACCAACGCAGCAGTTTACACGATGGTGGAAGACCAGCCGTGGGCCAGCACCGTTGTCATTACCGGGAACGAGATCACAGCGGTCTTGGGACCGGACGAAGAAACGGCACCGTATGTGGGGAGTGAAACACGAGTTGTTGACGTGGACGGTGCATTCGTCATGCCGGGCTTCATCGACAGCCACACTCACTTCGACGGTTACGGGTCGATCCTGAACGACGCCGATCTCATGGCGGTGACTGAAGACAACGGGCTCATTGAGGAACTGAAGAGGGTAACCGCCATACTGCCAGAGGGCGAGTGGATCACGCGTGGGTCGTGGGACGGGCACCGCCTGTGGCAGGCTGACTGGAGAGAACGGGAGAGGCTCAAGATCAATCGCTGGATGCCACACCGGGGCACGATCGACTCCATCACCCAGCATCACCCCGTCTTCGTCAACAGTTGGGACCGCGAACTATACCTGGCAAACACACTCGCGCTCAGAGCTGCGGGTCTCGAAAATGTTTTGCTTCCCGGCATGCAGCGCAGGCACGACGGTAGTCCGACGGGACTCATTCGCGAAGGTTCTCCGGCGATCGACTCGATGCGCGCCGTGATAGCACCCAAGTCGGACGAACGGCGACTCAACGAACTTCGGGCGGGCCTCCGGGAATTGGCGCGGCAGGGTATTACGGAGATCCACGACATCACTGACGAGCCCTACCCACGTTATTACGCCACTCTGCAGGAGAACGGGGAGCTCACTGCCCGTGTCTGGATGCGCTTAGACTTGAGTAGAAGCAGTGAGATCGCCGAGGCCGGTGTTGAGATGAACACCCATCCCGTCACCGGCGAACGCGATCGGTACCTGCGCTACGGCGCGTACAAGGGCTACATGGACGGGTTGATGGGATCTCACGGTGCCCTGCTCTACGAGCCTTACTCCGACGACCCGAGCACGAGCGGCCATTATCGACGCCACTCGAGCGATGATCCCGATCTTATGGAACCCAACCTGGACAAGATTTTTCAGATGATGCGCGTGGGCATTGAAGACGGGTTCGTCATCAACACACACGCCATCGGAGACCTGGGAATCTCATTGGTGCTGGACCAGTACCAGCAGCTCATCGAGGAGTACGGTCACGATGCCGTCGCGAGGTCCCGAATCATTCACGCACAGACGATGCGCGAGGAACACTATCAGCGATTCGCCGACCTCGGCACCATCGCCGAGGTGAACCCCAGCATGCTCGAGGACGACATGCGGTGGATCGTCCGGCGGCTGGGGCCGGAACGGGAGAGGCTGTCCCATTCCTTCAAAAGCTTCATCGACCATGGCGTGGTCACGGTCGGTGGATCGGACATTCCCGGAGCACAGGGCGCAACCTTCAAGAACCATCCAAAGAACATCTTCAACGCCCTCGTGAACCGGACCAGAAACGATGGATCACCGGTGGGAGGCTGGTTGCCTGAGCAAAAGATCTCGATGCACGACGCAATCAAGATGTACACGCTGGACGCTGCTTACAGCGTGTTCGACGAGGATGTGCGTGGGTCCATCAAGGCTGGCAAGCTTGCCGATCTTACAGTCTGCGATCTGAATCTTATCGAGATCGATCCAACAGAAGTGCTCGATATGGAGATCGTGATGACCGTGGTCGACGGCCGGATTGTCTACGAGCGGGGAGATAGCCCATAACCGCTACTTTTGACTCTAGCTTCGAATCCGATCGTAAAGCCGCCAGCAGATTGTTGACGGCTTTCGTCGTTCAAAAGGCCTTGACATCACTGTAGCGGCGGATATCATATATGTGAATTGCCTCTATGTCATTTGCCTCGTTTCGGAGAAACGACCGTGGCCAGGAATAGCACAGACGACTCGAACTCGCCAATAAACCCGAGGGTTTTTCTGATCCTGCTAGCCTTCGCGGGCGGGCCGGCTCACGGATATGAAGTACGCAAGCGAGCGGAGGCCCTTTCGAAAAACACGATCAAACTCGATGCGGGTTCGCTGTATCGCTCGATTGCGCATCTGTTGGACAAGGGTTTGATCGAAGAGGTGGAGCCGAAGTCCGAGGTTGAGACAACCGACTCGCGCAGGCGGTATTACGCCCTCACGGACACGGGGAGAGAGCTGGCATCCGCCGAGGCACAGCGCCTCGCCGGTCTGGTGGAACATGCTGCATACAGCGGCCTAATCGAGACACCCAAGGTGGCGCACTGATGCGACCGGAAGCGCTGCCGGCCCGAGTTCTGTTTCGGCTTCTGTTGCTCACCTATCCCCGAGCGATTCGGAAACGCTTTAGAGAGGAGATGCGGCAGTTTATTAGCGAGAGCTACAAGGAGTTCGTCGGTAACGACGGCGGTAAAGGCACAACTCGCTTTTGGTTTTGTACGTACTGGCTCCTCTTGGTAAACGGGTTGGGAAGCCGTCTGGACCTGCACCGCCGAAAGCGCAAACACTGGGCGACTCGCACTACGCGTAGGCCGAGTGAACGAATCGGTCTCGTTGAGCATGCATCCAACCTCGGTCGCCATCTGAGGCATGCCGCCCGGAGCTTGAGACGCACACCGGGCTTCGCGCTCACGTCCGTGCTCACGTTGGGTCTCGGAATCGGTGCGTGCACCACGATTTTTTGCGTCGTGTATCCGGTGCTGCTCTCACCCCTGCCCTACCCCGAAGCCGAAGAAATTGCTTCGCTGTACGAGAGGAGTCCTGGTCCCAACGGGCGGCGAGGTTGGGCGGCGCCGCTCACGGTTCGCGATTGGCAGGAACGCAGCAGGTTGTTCGAAAGAATCGCCTCCTACCGACTGAACATCTTCACGTGGACTGGCGGCTCGGAGCCAGCTTTGCTTCAGGGTTGGGCGGTGTCGGCAGGCTACTTCCCAACGATGGGTTTACCCATGACCCTGGGGCGTGGCTTCGCAGAAGATGAAGAACAACCAGGGAACGAGCGTGTCGTCGTACTCTCGCACGGGTTCTGGGCTTTGCACTTCGGCGCAGACCGCGGAGTTCTGGGTCAGAGCATCACGCTGGATGGTGCGCCTTACACTGTCATCGGAGTGGCGAATACGGATATCGAATATCCTC
>JBDHHK010000145.1:0-11239 GCA_039589395.1 Gemmatimonadota bacterium | reverse complement strand
GCTTCGGTGTTCCGCCCTGCGGCGAGCAACTCCTCACACCGATTCGACAGTACCTTCGTACACTTACCGTGCCAGAAAGCCCTCTCGGTAGTGAGCCATTCCTCGAATGCCCATGCCCCCTTTATCGAGAGACCCTCCAGGAACTCACCCGCCGCAATTGCCGCGGCTCCTTCCCAATCGCCGGCTGCGACAAGTTCCTCGAATTCTTCAACGTCCAAGCTCACCTGATCTTCGTCGACTCTGATCTGGTCCGAATCACTATCTAGAACACTCTCACCCAGCTGTTTGCGGAGCACACGCGCAGCTTCGCGCAGCGAGTGACGAGCCTTTTCTTCCGGTTTGTCCCCCCACAACAAGCCTGTCAGATGCTCGCGGCCACGCGATAGCCTGGGTGAGCGCGCAAGGTAGACGAGTAGAGCGCGGTTTTTGTTACCCTTGATATCCACTTTGTCGCCGGTGTTGTCGGAATACACTTCGAGGGGGCCGAGAACTTTGCAGGTTATCATTGGCAACCCAGGGTTGAGGCGGTGGTTGCAGCGCTATCGCGGATGGTCAAAAACTCCTCGTCCGAGTCCGCCCACAACTCTGCGACACGCACTAGGTGAATGCAAGCAGCTTGGTTGTCACCGTGTGCAAACGCAGCCTGCCCTCTCAGCCACATTGCATAGCTGCCGAACGCCCAATCGATCTCCGCAGGAAGAGCTTCACCGGTTGGATTCGCCACCAAGTTGATGTGTTCGTACCAGAGGCGAGCTGCATCTGCGCTCTCGTAGTTGCCGAGCTCGTCGAGCCAAGCTGCACGCCGCAGGTGCAACACAGTCGCCGCAAATGGATCTCCACCCTGACCGGCTGAGTCCCAGGCCAAGGCGGTCTCTGACAACGACAATGCGGAGTCGAGCCTTCCCGCTTCACCTTCAATCACGGCGCTGAGCAAAACGCTCAGCCGATGGGCCGTGTTCTCCGGGCGTCCGGTTCTGACATGTTCGAGCCAACCCCCAGCGGCTGAAGCCTCGCCGGTAAGAGCGGCACTGATCCCGAGGGCCCAGGCCGCGCGGGCACCAAACAGTGAATCTTCCGTCATGGACTCTAAGGCCTCAGCTGCCTGGTCAACGCTTCGAGCTCGCACGCCGGGTAGCCCCAACGCACTGGAGATTACCCGCCATTCCGCAGCCTCTAACCGAGCGGAGGAAGTGGCGAAGAGAGTTGCCGCAGTGTCGAAATGCGCAAACGCGGCGTCCAATCGACCGAGCGCAAACAGGCCCAGTGCCTGACCCTCATGAGCCATGGCCGCTCGGCGTGGGTCGGCAGCGATTGCCTGGCCTATCGAGACCTGCGTCTGAGGAATACCAAATGTCGGTGCCACCCGGAACCACCCTGCGAGAGCCGTTAATCTCTCCGGCGACATGATATCTTCGAGACTCTGCGCTGGTTCTTGCCCGGTGGGAAATCGCTCGCTGAATGCGAATTGGATGAGGCCGAAAAGATCGCCTCCGGCCTCTACGGAGCTTGTGATCTCCTCGAACCAAAGCAGCCAGCGTTGCGCATCGTCCTTATGCCCGAGCCGGATGGACGCCCAAATGAGAGACAGCACCGTGGGCGAGAACAATGAGTCCTTTCCCACTGCTCCACGAAGGCAAACAGCCGCCGAATCGAGTGGTATACCGGTGAAGGGCCCGCGGTTGAAAAGCTCTTCTGCAAAGGCGTGAGTCACGTCCGCGTGCTCGGGGTATTCGTCGATTGCGCTCCTGTATATCTCGTACCGTTCGGTCGTTGTCGGAGCCAGCACTGCTGCGAGGATCAAGCTGTCGCGATGTGGGAGTCTGTCGCTTTCCTCGTCGTGCAGCCTTTCTAGGTTCACTTCCGCCGGAGATTGCTCGCCTGTCAACTCCCAGCGCCATGCGTTCCAAAGCCGCCAGCGGGCGAGGGCGAAAGTGGAGTCCAGTCGGGAAGCCGTCCGATAATGCTCTACCGCGGTGGTCCACTCGTTCCGAGCGAACGCCAACTCGCCGTCGACGAAAGCCCGAATCGCCGCGTTGTTGTGATCTTCCAACGCCTGCGATCCCGCATAATCACGAACACGATTGGGGTCCACCTCACCAGCTATGTACATGCCAACCCCGTACGCGGCCTGGCCGAGGTCGCTCGTATCGAGTGTGGTCGTGCCTGCGTCGATCCACTCGCCACTCAGGTCGATCGTCCTGATGTCAACCGAGAAGCTTTCTTCCTCGCGACGCACCATCCCGTACGCCGCTGAGTGTGCTCCAAAACCTCTGAGCTCTTCCTCGCCTACGGAGTCGAGAGCAATTCCGTTCGCGCGCAGCCAAACGTCGAAGTTGGTGGGCGCCAGAGTCAGAAAACCGTCCAGGTGGTATCCCGTTAGCGTGGTGAGCTTCTCCGCCACCTCGGTGTCTACTCCGGGGCCAGCAACGAATGGCAAAATCGCGAGTTCATACGACGGAGCTCTGGGCGAGAGCGCAACACGGCCGAGAATCATCCCCAAGACGAGAGTGGTTGCTGCGACTGCAGTTGCATACCATTTGTAGCGCCTGTACCGGTATGTGCGTGTAGACCACAGAGCCCGGCGAAAAGTCTGGGCGTCTGGCCAGCGGTTCTCCGGCCGCCATGCCAGCGCCTGTCTGAGAACGGGAATCACTTTGCCGGGAACACCGGACCAGTTTGGTTTGACGTCTGGCGGCGTATCGCTCCAGCGTCGCCCGGTGTACGCCTCATACAACACCATTGCAACGGCGTAAAGGTCTGTTCTGTTCGTTACGGCCTGACCGTATGCCTGTTCGGGTGGCATGTACCCTATCGTTCCGCGTGCCGCAGGTTCGGTTTCAGTTATGTCTGAGGGATCTCTCGAGGGTCGCGCAATCCCAAAATCGGTGAGCACGGCCCTATTGCCGATCAGAAAAATGTTGCTGGGTTTGATGTCTCTGTGCACGACACCCTGGTCGTGCACCGGCTCGAGTGCGTCGAGAAGATCTCTGCCGAGCTTCAGCGCATCCGCCGGCGAAAGCGGGCCCCTGGTAAGCCGTTCGGCGAAAGTGCCTTCCGAGATGAAGTCCATCACGTAGTAGAACAGCCCATCTGCCTCGCCGGCCTTGTGTACCGGGACCACGTTGGGGTGCCTGAGGTTCGCGAGTATCCTGGCCTCACGGAGGAACTTCTCCGTGGCCCTCGCTGTTGCCTGTTCTGGGCGGATGACTTTGATCGCGACCTGTCGGTCGAGAGCTGTGTCTCGGGCGAGGAACACTATCCCCATCCCACCACTCGCGACTTCCCGCTCCACCTGGAACTCGGGGGCTAGTGCTCTATTCAGACGCTCGAGGATGGTGGACATGTGTTTGCGCCGATACTTGAGTACTGGCGAATCTGCTTGTTACTGCGGGAACGTCAAGAGGGAGGGGAGGAGAGAAGTCTGAACGTCCAACATCGAACGTCCAACATCGAACTGAGGGTAGTGAAAGTTCCCGTTGGATGTTGGATGTTCCTTGTTGAATGTTGGAAGTTCCCTACCGACTGTCCTCCCGGTACAGACTCGTGTTCCGATACACGCCCGTCGCTATCTGGGACGCATTCGTGATTTGGTCCAAGGTAGTCGAGTCGACAATCGATCCTGTCGAGTCGGATGCCAGAATGGTGAGCGTCTCAGCGTACGACTGATAGATTATGAAATAGAGGGTGAGAATTGTCTCTGACGGCTCATCGATCCAACCGTACGGTCTTTCGCGCGCGACCGACTCATGTCGGTAAACGTCGAACAGCAGCGTCTCGCTGGCTTCCAAGTCCAGCCAGCCGAGTTGGCTCACCAACTTGATTGTTTCAGTCTCGATGATGGGTTCGGGCATCAACTTTCGCACGAGGCCCTGACCCAGGAGATACGGGCCGAGTCCCTTGGAATCGCCAAAGCGCCCGGTTGTTCTCGATATGTAGATTGGCCGCTCGCCGAGGTTGTCCTCGATTAGCTGAAGCATGACGAGGTCGGCGCGTTCGAGAACCTGCGGCTCGAGCACTGCCTCGAGGTTGCCCTTCACGAAAGCGCTGCGCGCCTGAATTTGGTGGAACGGAGGCAGGGCGTCGAGCTCCTCGAATGACAGCGACAACGGTTCTTCTGTCGGCAACTGCCACGTCTTGTTCCAATACAGCTCCGGCGCTCTTGTGGAATCGAACGGCGCCGATATTCGCCGTTTGATCTGCCGATTGTGCCAATCGGTGTTCATGAGCGACAGATTGGCGATCACCACGTCCTGCCGCAAACCCTCCACTTCCTGCACGTACCACAGAGGGAAGGTGTCGTTGTCTCCGGCTGTGACGAGAATGCTATAGGGCTCGACAGATTGGAGGATGTCGACAGCGATATCCCTGGGCATGGTCTCGTGGGCTCGCGATGCACTTTCCCAGTTGCCCACGAGGGGGATCAATACCAGCAGCAGCGCAGGTGAACCCGCCAGCCACTTGCGGTTGCCCTCGAGGCGGTCTCCGAAGAACTGCGCTCCCCAGCAGAATATCGCCCCAAAGCCGAGTGCGGCCCACACGCCCCAAAGTTGAAATGAGGCAACGAAGAAATAGTCGCGTTCGCGAACCTCGCGGAGCAAATCCTCTTGCGGACGAATCGAGAACCCGAACTTGAAATCCAGGTAAAACACGAGCAAAACGGAGACTGTCAACATGAGGGCCGTGAGTGCAACTGCGTTGGCTCGGTCTTTCATCCAGTGCCAGACTGCACCGGCGATTCCCAGCCCTCCAAACAACAGTGCCAAACCGTTGCGGATTCCGGGCTCCATGTGGCGGCCAAACTGCCACGAGAAGTACTGGAGGTAGTTGGCGTATTGCCAATAGAGGTCCGCCTGACGAGGAATGAGCGGTCCCTTCTGGTACTGATCTCGAGATAGTACGGCTCTGAGCGCTTCCCAATTCGTGGGTTCGCCCTCGTTGATCGGTGGAAACATCCCCGCTCGAATCGGTAGAAAACCGTTTACCGAAAGTCCGACCACTGTGATCATCACAGCGAAGACCGCAAGCAACCAGTGCCCAGTCATAGCTGCAAACACAGCTACTCCCCCCACCGCCACAATCGGAATCGCATAAACAGTCGACCGGCTGGCTCCATGTTTGAGTATTTCCGGCAGGAATATCAATGTGATGACGATTGTGCAGAACAGTAGCCACTTGGCCCATTCACCTGCGTTCACACCTTCCTTCAAATAGGCAGACAACATGAACACAACCATTGCCGGTGCGCCTAGGAGGCCCATCGCGTGGTTGGTGGACGAGAGCGTCAGCAGGAAGAGGATTACCAGCAACAGCTTGTCGCGCGCGGGCCCGGGTTCGGCGTCGACCCAGCGCGTGGACAGCCAAAGTATCACGCTGATCGACAGGAGGCTCAGCGTGTAGACCTTTTCGTTGACTACAGACTGATGCCACACGGTGAACGCGGTTGCTCCCACCAATATGCCGGCCAAAGCCGCTGCATAGCGGGGCAATTTGGCGTCCGGCATCATCGATCGCAAAAACCGCTCGGCGAACAGGAATAGCAGCCCCGAGGAAACTGCACTGGTGACGGCTGCGAAAAGGTTGAGTCGCAATGCGTAGTGTTCCACGAGCGGCAGTTGCGCCCATACGTGGCCGAGCAGAACGAACAGTGGGTTGCCGGGCGGATGGGGGATTCCCAATACCTTGGCCGCGGCGATGTACTCTGAGGTGTCCCAGAACTGGGTCGTTGGCGCAATCGTGATGATGTACAGGCAAAGTATGCCCAGCGAAACCCCAGCGGCAACGAGGTACGGCGGGCCCTCGCGCCCCTCTTGCGATTCTGACATCATCGTTTTTCTTCGCCTAGTGCCGGAACTGGCGTGCGCCGGTGAGAATCATTGCTATGCCATGCGCGTCGGCTGCTTCGATCACCTGCTCGTCTCGAATGGATCCACCAGGTTGGATTATCGCGGTAATCCCAGCATCGGCCGCTTGCTCTATGCTGTCGGGGAATGGGAAGAACGCATCTGATGCCAGCACGCAGCCGGCCGTATCGTGACCCTCTTCGCGTGCCTTGTGCACGGCGATAAACGCCGAGTCGACGCGACTCATCTGTCCGGCACCGATTCCGATGGCCGTCTCGTTTTTGGCCAGGAAGATTGCATTTGACTTGACGGCAGCCACTGCAGCCCAGGCAAACCTAAGATCTCGGCGCTCATCATCGGTCGGTTCCCTTTTCGTGGCGACTTTCCAGGCAGACTCGTCGGCAGAATGCACGAACTGCTCTTGAACCAGAAAACCTCCGCGTACCCTCTTGAAATCGAATGAGCGGCGTTTGTCTGGTAACGGGAACTCCACGACCCTGATGTTCTTCTTTTTCTTGAACTCCGCAACGGCGTCATCATGGAATCGTGGTGCCACAACCGCCTCTACGAAGAGATCGGCCATAGCTTCAGCGGTAGCCGCGTCAACGACGGTATTGAAGCCCACCACTGAGCCGAATGACGATTTCGGATCGGTAGTGACTGCCCGCCGATAAGCCTCTTCCGCCGACTCACCGATCGCGAGCCCACACGGGGTCGTGTGTTTGATGATCGCGCATGCTGGCCGGTCTGGCCACGGCGACACAGTCCTGCTCGCGGCTTCGATATCGAGCAGATTGTTGAACGACAGTTCCTTGCCGTGGAGCTGAAAGAGCACATCCACGCCGCGTCCTTCGCGAGTCGAATACAAAGCCGCCTGCTGAACCGGGTTTTCTCCGTACCGGAGGCCTTGAATGCGTTCGAGTATCAGGCTCAATGTCGGTGGGAACAGCTCTGCTCCCTGGCTCAGGAAGGCTGCTATCGCCGCGTCGTAACCGGCGGTGTGACTGAACACCTTGGCCGCCAATTCGTGTCTGAAGTTGTCGTCGATCGATCCTTCGGCCAAAGCTGCGGCCACACGTCCATAGTCGCGTGGATCTACGACCGGCAGAACATGCGAGAAGTTCTTCGCGGCCGAACGCAACATGGAAGGTCCGCCGATGTCTATTTGCTCAATGGCGTCTTCGATATCGACGTCTGGCTTGGCTACGGTTTCTCGGAACGGGTAAAGGTTCACGGCCACCAGGTCGATGGCAGTCACGCCGTGTTCTTGCAGCGACTCCATATGCGATGGTACATCGCGTCGGGCCAATAATCCGGCATGCACTACCGGGTGCAGCGTCTTGACGCGACCGTCGAGGATTTCGGGGAAACCGGTGATCTCTTCAACGCTTGTGACCTCGACTCCACCCTGGCTGATGGCGTGAGCGGTTCCACCCGTTGAAACGATCTCCCATCCCATCTCCACGAGCTGGATGGCAAACTCGACTACTCCTCGCTTGTCCGATACCGAGATCAGTGCGCGCGGCACGGTGCCTCCCAATTGAATCCGTTTGTCATGAATGCGGTTCCGAGATCTCCACGACTGGAGTTGCTTCCGAATCTACGCGGAACGCACCTCCCCTTGGGCACATCTGGGAAACGCTGCCTGCAGCTGCAGCTGCGAGAACGACGGCCGGTAGAAGTTTGTGCTCGACCGCGAGAACTCGTTGTTGCAGTGAATCAACTGTGTCGTTCGGCAGCACCGGCACCGGCCATTGTGCGACGATCGGGCCGCGATCGTACTCGGCCGTCACAATGTGTATTGTCGGGCCCGATAGAGTGGCACCCGATTCCAGCACAGCCTTGTGCACTCGCTGTCCATACATGCCTTGGCCTCCAAAAGACGGCAGCAGTGCGGGATGGATGTTTATCATCCGGTTTTCGAAAGCCAGAACCACGTCTGCGGGAACGAGTTTGAGGTAACCCGCCAAAACAACCAGGTCGACGCGGTAGTCGTTCAGAGCGGCAATGATCGTGGCCCCGTCAGTCGGATCTTCGATGAAAAAGGTGTCGACTCCGGCGGCACGCGCGCGATCGAGCCCTTTTGCATCTACTTTGTTGCTCAGAACCAAGACGACGCGAGCCGGACTGGAGGTCCCGCACGCGTCGAGCAATGCCTGCAGATTCGTTCCGCTACCCGAAACGAATACCGCTATCCGCATGTGGCATCAGCCCTCACACTGAGATTCTTGGATGATTGGCAGTGCACCCTCCTGCACTCGCAGAACATACGGACCGGTTTCGTCTCTGTTGCCGGCCGTCATCACGACGCTGTGGGGATGCCCGTTGCCGGTCAGAACCAGCCGCGCGTTGCATGCACCGGCACCGTCGTCATTCGCGTCGATTGCGGTGGCGAAGCCGCGGTAAAGCGTAAGCCTTGCATCGAAAACGGCGGATAAAAGATCGATTGTGACGGTCTGACCTTCAGCAACCTCAACTCTCCACACCTGGTAGTAGCTCGGGCCGAGTTTTGGATCGGGTGGTCCAAGAGTGCCCATTGCGGAGTCGCCCACACTGAGAGTGCCCTTCGTGTCGAAGAATCCTCCGCAAGGACGCGTACCTCCCGGTGTGGTATTCCCTCTGTTCACAACAACCTCGAATTCGCCGACATCGCGGGGGTAAAAGGTCGTTGCATACACGATGTACCGACCGGTTGCTTGGAGGACATAGGTCATATGTGCGTTGCACAAGCCCCCTCCATCGCTGTCATCGGCGATGATCGTGTCCGTCGAATCGGCTAGCAGGAGGTGTGCGTTGAAATCGAGCGAACTGACCGAAACAGTGACTGAATCACCGGCTTCACCGTCAAACGTGAACGTCTTGTAACGTGATCCGTCCTGCAGAGAATCATCCGAAACAGTCAGGAAAGCCGAGAGAGTATCGCCATAACCGAGCGACTGGAGTGGTCTTCCCTGATTCTCTCCGTTTTGTGCCGATGCAGCAAATGTCATCGAGATGGCTGCTGCCGCGGCCAAAGCAATTGTTCTCAGCTTCACTCGCAAATCCTTCTGCATCCTACCGTTTTGTAGTTCTCCGCTCGCGGAATTTGGCGAGGAACCGCCCTCGACACAATCCCGACTTGAGCATCAGCGCTCCGTCGCGGCACTCACTGCATTTTCGATTATCTGGAACTGCTCATCACGCACCGTTCGGACATCAAAGAGTAGACAACCGTCCGCGACGCGCGCGATTACAGGCGGGTCAAAACGCCTGAGGGCGTTCAGCATATCCTGAGGTGAGTCCGTGTTAATACTCACTAGAGTCGTTGCCAGGTGCGCTCCTGGAAACGCTCCTCCGCCCACGGCCGATTCACCAGGCTGTGTAGTTGCGTTGGGTAATATCGAGGCGAGGATCTGGGCCCGACGTTCTAGTTCTTCCGCGCCCATGGTCAACATCGAAAGGGCCGGAATTTCGGTCAGCGCGAGGTCCGGGTACCGATACAGAGACAGTGTCGCCTCCAGCGCCGCGACTGTGAATTTGTCGGGGCGAAGTGCTCTGGCCAGCGGATTCGTTCTCGCCTTTTCGACGATTTCGGTTGGCCCAACGATTATTCCCGCTTGCGGTCCACCCACCAATTTGTCACCAGAAAAGACGGTGGCCGCACCACTTGAAACGCTGTCACGTACCAGTGGCTCGCCCGAGAGGCCGTGCGTGGAGAGATCGACCAAAAGGCCGCTTCCGATGTCGTGAATAACCGGCAGACCGCGCGACCGTGCGAGGTCGGCCAACTCCGCCAACGACGTCTCTTCAGTGAATCCGACAACCTCGAAGTTTGATCTGTGGACTTTCAGGAGTGCGCGTGTCCGTGGGCTCAGTGCGAGCGTGTAGTCCTTCAGCCTGGTCCGGTTTGTCGTTCCAACTTCGACGAGAAGACTTCCACTCTTCGCGAGAATCTCGGGTATCCTGAAGGAGCCGCCGATCTCCACTAGCTCGCCGCGGGACACTATCGTCTCGCTATCCGCGGACAGCGTGTTCAGCAGCAAAAACAACGCGGCGGCGGCATTTGTAACAACGAGCCCATCATCAGCTCCGGTTACCTCGCGCAACAAGCTGCGCAGATGATCTTGGCGTGATCCGCGCTCACCGGTTTCGAGGTCCAGCTCCAGAGTCGAATACCCCAGTGCTTGCTCGGCCGCCTCGTATGCTTCCCGAGCGAGCGGTGCTCGCCCCATGTTGGTGTGTAAGACAACGCCTGTGGCATTTACCACGCCGGTCAGACTAGAACGGTTCCAGTTCTCCGCCCGGAGCGCAACGGCTTCTAGCCAACCAGATGCCGGAGGAGCGCCGCCCTCCTGACGGGCTTCGGCAAGAACCGCCCTCGCGGCGTCCACGACAGCCTGACGCGGTAATCGGTTCAATAACCCGCCGCGTTCTGCTTCGTCGATCAGCGTGTTCACCGCGGGCAGCCTCTGCCTCGGATCTGTCATGTGGTGTCTGCCGGAACTTGAGTCGTGTCGACTGGCTCGGGGAGGATGAGGAGGCCCTGTGATTCGGCAACAGCGCCGGATATGTTCTCGGCTACAGCTGTTATCAGATATCGAGCGCCAGGCACCATGGCGGCTGCCAGACGCACATACCATGAAGAACTCAATTGCGGCCTTTCCGCTAGCAACAGCTCTATGTGGCTCGTGTCAGCCGCCGCACTGTCTTCCATTGCCTGGCCAGCCGAATCAACAACCTGCAACAGCCCCTCCACAATCGAGTCTGCCACTCCCGCCCCTCCCGCCTCTCCCTCTCCTCCCGCCGTCGTATCTCCCGCCTCTCCCACCTCTGCCGTATCCGCCACCTCTACACCCGCACTATCCACTTCCAACGCCGCAATGGAATCCGCTTCCGCGGCCACAATGGAATCCGCGATCGAGGCCGCAATGGAATCCGCAACCGCTGCCTGCCGAATTGAGTCTTGCTCCGCCTCGATCGTTCGTACCGAGTCATAGGTGATCTGGTTCCATAGCGCGACAGTTTCCAGTAAAGTCGTATCCGGCAAAGCGTAGACCCTGGCCACGCTATCAATGGGCTCTACAGGCAGCAGCTTCTGTCCGAAGTCGATCTTGATGGTCACGCTGTCCAGTTCCGATATCTCACTGATCCGCGGTCCTACGGTGTCGTGAGCAAACGCCCACAACACGCGAGAAACGGCTGAATCGAGGCCAACCGTAACCGAATCGAAGACCTCTCTGTAGTCTCGTTGGAGATTGTTGTTCCCATCGATGGTGGCAACTACCAGGTAGGAACCAGGATGCAAATACCTGACCTGGAACTCACCGAGGGAATCGGCGTGGGCTATGAACACGAGGGAGTCGGGGAGCAGTATGGCCTCGATCAATGCCCTCGGCGCTGAGCTACCTTGTTCCCAGTCG
>JBDHHK010000144.1:0-11652 GCA_039589395.1 Gemmatimonadota bacterium | reverse complement strand
GAAATGCGTTCGCAAACTGAACACCGTCGCGTGCGAGCGCGTCGATGTTCGGGGTCTCCAGAAACGGATGGCCGGCTATTCCGAGTTCATCCCATCTGAGGTCATCGACGACGATCACTATGATGTTGGGTGAGCCGTTACGTCTCAAGGAGCTGCCGCTCGCCTCTTCTGAGCCGGTCGACTGGCAAGCGTTGCAGATGAGGAACATCACGATTAGTGCTGTGAAATACGCGTGGCGCAGCATTCGGGTCAGCCTCCCGGATCCAGATCATTAGCCATATGCGACCGTTGGATTCTTTGCGGTGCTATGGACGAATCAACAAATCGAGGGGGAAAATAGCTGTGTGTCCGACTTTGGGAAGGTCTTGGGTGCTAACAACGCAAAAGGCCGCCTCGAAATCCTCGAGGCGGCCCCGCTTACGCCAACTTTCGGAGGATGGTCTATTCTTCCACGATCCTCACGTTCTCCGCCGCCGGACCTTTGTCGCCCTGCACAACGTCGAACTCCACACGTTCACCCTCCCTCAGGGATTTGAAGCCGGAGCCTTGGATCGCGGTGTAATGGACGAAGCAATCCTTTTCACCATCTTCGCGGGTGATGAACCCGAACCCCTTCTGATCGTTGAACCACTTCACGGTCCCAGTGAAACTCATTGCCATACTCCCTCAGTGTGAATTTGTTGATGGCGTCGGAGTCCGGCGGGGCCGTACCAACCGATCGATCATCACGTTCCGTGGGTACTCCCCCCCACGCCGGGCTGCCGGCAACGTAGCAGCCGGCGAGATACTCCTAAATGTAAGACGGAGACCCATTCGCACCTCAGGTCTCCATCAACCACTTCTTTGGAAACTCGGCAAACGAGTTCTCATGCACCTAGAAATCTCAATAAAGGTAACGGTGGGTGCACACGCTGCAAGGTATTGGAAGTATGGAATTTCTGGTCACTTCTTCTTTGTCTTGCGTGAAGCCGGCTTGCGGCTTGCTGGCTTCTTCGAGGTGCTACCACGAGTATCCTTGCTTGGTAGCTCCTCGCACATGGTCACCAGGCCAACAGGATCACCGTCTGAGTTCCTAACCACGTCGGAGAGAAGTCGTACTTCAAATATGCTACCGTCCTTACGTCGATTGAACGTTTCACGCCGGTAGCTCTTGAGCTTGCGTAGTCTTTCCACTGATAGAGGCCTGTGCTGGAAGCCAACCGCATATATGCCCACGTCCTTCCCCAATAGCTCGTCCCGTGTATGTCCGTGCATCTTCGCGTCCGCGGGATTTACGTAGATGATTATTCCATGCTGGTTTGCTATTGTCACGCCGAGTTGCATGGTTCGAGTGCCGTCCGAAGCTGCAGCAACTCGTTCTCCAACCGTCTACACCGGTTTTGTTCGCCCGAGAGCTGCAGGTTGAGGTCAGCAAGCTGAACCTCGACTCTGAGATATGCGTCTCGTTGTTCGGTCAATTCACGGGACAACTCGGAAAACTGACTCGTCACGTTTCCACTAGCGCTCATCTCGGCATCGATCCGCGTTGCCACATCGGCTAGACGTTCCGCGATTCTCGAGAGTTCAATGGCGATCGCAGAGGGCCTATCTGAACTCCGTTGCGCTAACTTACCCACTGGCTTCTCGGACTTCTTCAGGCGCTTTGCCCCTTGTTTTTGCGGAGTCATCGCGACCCTCCTGTAACAGAGACAAGATGCAAACGAAACAGGCCATGCTTGAAACCGCATGAGCTATTCAATCGTCTATCTGGTAACGCCCATGCCAACAACGGACCTTTACCATGCATCGCGTTCATTCATTACTCGTATCGACAGCGACAGCTTTACTCTTTAGCTCTTTCTCAGCGTGTCTGACGGAAAGGCAAGCCCATCCTGACCGAATCGATGCGTTACTGTCAAGCACAGAGGCATCAGCCTTCTACTCCGAGATTCCCCTTCTGATGGAGCATGGTGGCGTGACAGGGCTTTCCGTCGCCGTCACAGCAGACACAGGAATCGTATGGAGCAGGGGCTTTGGGATCCGTAGTACGGAGACCGGCACTGCCGTCGACACCGCGACCGTGTTCGAGGCTGCATCCCTTTCCAAGCCGGTATTCGCGTACGCCTTCCTCCAACTGGTTGATGAGGGACGGTTTGACCTCGACACACCGATTGCCGAGTACTACGAGTATGAGGCCATCACCTATGACGAGCGGGGTAGCGAGATCACGCCTCGCATGGTACTCACTCACAGCCCCGGATTTCCAAACTGGAGACCTCGCGGTGGACAACTCACGATCGACTTTGAGCCCGGGAGCAAGTTCAGCTACTCTGGCGAGGGGTTTGTGTATTTACAGCGTGCAGTCATGGACGTCACCGGTGAATCACTCGACCAACTCGCATCACGACTCGTCTTTGAACCGCTCGAGATGCGAAGCAGTAGTTACCTGTGGCACGAGGGATTCGATGAGACCATTGCATTGCCTCACGGATCGGACGGGGAGGTGAGAAGAAAGTCCAGGCCGCAAAGCGGTCACGGCAATGCAGCCGCAAGCCTGCATACCACCGCGCCCGATTTCGCTCGCTTTTTGTCGGCCGTAATGATCGGGGCTCGACTGAGCGACAGCACTGCGATCGCGATGTTGTTACCCCAAATAGATGTAGATACGAACGTGACTTGGGGCCTCGGCATAGGTCTCCAAGACAACGAGTACGGTAGAGGTCTTTGGCATTGGGGCGACAACACCGGATACAAGGCCTACACGCTGTCCTATCCGAAAAGAGGTGTGGGCGTTGTCTGGTTCACAAACAGCGAGAATGGGCATGCGATCCTCGATGGTATGCTCGGTCTGATCTTTGGCGGAGACCACCCCGCTTCACGCTGGTTGGGATACGAGCAGTACGACTCGCCCGGACGTGCTGTGCGCGAGGAGTTGGAACGGGTGTACGCCGAAAATGGCATCGATTCAGCCATCGCCAAATACCACGACTTGAAAACAACCGCCCCAGCGGAGGCTTTCGACGAAGCCTTGCTCAATTCGCTGGGTTACGGATTGATGCGCAACGACAGGTTGGAGCATGCAATTGTTGTCTTCGAGCTCAACGTTGCGGAATACCCCGCCGCCCCCAACCCGTACGACAGCCTAGGTGAGGCCTACCTTGCGGCCGGCGACACAGCTCGCGCTATCGTCAATTACCAGAGATCTGTGGAGCTCGACCCCAACAACACCAACGGAGCTGCTGTGCTACAGCGATTGCGTGGAGCCAGCGACTGAGAGTGAGAATTACTCACTAATAACTACTTACCACTCACCGCGCTGCCGATCCTGCTACGAACGCGGCAACATACGGCCGAAGCACCTCAGTGCTCACCCAGTAGATATCGTGGTTTGCGTAGAAGAACAGAACTGCCGTGTCCGGCGACAGGGATGCCGTCATGATCGACCCAATGGAGCTGATCTCGTCGATTCTGGTTCCCGTTGACCAACCGCCGTCCCCAAGTGGGAATGAGATGTACAAGTCGTCATTTGCGTCGAAAACCAGGAAACTCTCATCAGGTGCGATCAATGGGTGTGCCGCATGTACAGAGTTTATGCCGCCAGTCAGCCTTTGGCATTCTTGAGAAAACCCATCCTCCATGTGGTAAACACATATCCCGCCGCCGGCCGCAAAATCGAGGCTGGTTACGTACGCATCTCCGTCGACTGCCGTTGTGACAAACATGCCCGGAAAGAGATACTCAGGTGTGCCCCACTCCTCCCCGACCCTTTCCATGAACCATATTCCGTAGGCTTCATCCGCTTCAGCACCTTCTCGTGCCCTTCCGCTGCCGAAGTAGAGCCGAGTTCCGTTTGCGGGAATGAAAGGCTCATGATCGAGTTGATCGGAGTTGAACGGGGCGAAAGCGGGTGCGGTCCACCCATCTTCCCTCCAATATGCGACATAGATGTTCGGACCGCGGTTGAAGTAGAATGCCCTTCCGTCGGGGGTAAATGTGCAGCTGAACTCATGGCCGCCCTTTGTAGAGACAATGCCCGGAGCGAACACTTCCGGAAGCGTGCCCGGCAGAGTCTGACCAAAGTACGGACCGTGCAAGCCGGTGGGTGATCCGGGCTCGAACATGCTAGTGACGGCCGTTTCGGCCGCTGCTTCTTGCATTTCCCGATCCAGACGCCCTACCCTCCAGCGCGCATCGCTCATCGAATCAATGGACAGGGCGCGCTCGAAACTAGACTCTGCAAGCTCCCGGTCACCCAGATAGATACCGACCTCGCCCAAATTGTCCCACGCGCGCGCGGACTGCGGAAACAAGGTGGTCGCGGCCTCCTGAAGCACGCGAGATCTTCCGATTCTGCCGGACATCAACTGCTGGTATCCTGCCCAAATCAAAGCATCTTCCTGGATCGCATATTTCTGTCCACGTTCCCCAAGCAGAGTCAGCCGTTCCGCCAGATACTCGGCGTCGTTCTCGCCAGCTAGGCGCACGGCGTAGTCAACAACAGATTCGTCGGAGCGAATCCGGCCATTGTCGCACGCAAGGACCAGGGGAAGGAGTAGTGCCAGGCAGGCTCGCTTTAAATACATCAATTAGTACCTCTTGCTGGTGAAGTGGTGAATGGAATTGTCCCCTTCAAGGCTTATCCAGCTGGCCGTGCCAGTTCGTAAACTCTAATACGTACGGCAGTCTCAACCAGTTCCGCGTCATCCGCGTCTTTCCGCGGCTCAACGATCGATCGATAACGACAGCTGGTTCTGAGCCGTACCACCGCGCATCTTAATGCCGAGTTTCTGCCCACCAACGGAGGAAGGATGCACAAAGGAGTCCTAGCTGCCACTAGATGCGTTGTGGTAGCGGCTGCACTGAACTTGGGGTGCCAGGGACCGCCGGAAATCGTTGACGACGGATACGGAGAATATGTCCTCATTCCAGCCGGCGAATTCCAGATGGGAGACAATTTCGACGAGGGAAACTCCGACGAGATTCCTGTCCACCCCGTAATGCTCGACGCCTTCTACGTCGCCAAGTACAAGGTGACTAATGGAGAATATTCCAGGTTCATCGAAGACGGTGGCTACGCTGAGTCCCAATACTGGAGTGCCGGGGGGTTCGGCGAATACGGCGCGTCACCGGATCATTGGGTCGATTCGGCATACCGCGGCGGGGGGCGGGCGGGAAACGACCTCTACCCTGTGGTGGGCGTGAGTTGGCATGAGGCAATGGCATACGCAAGCTGGCTCTCTGTGAAGACTGGAGAACGCTATCGCCTTCCAACTGAAGCAGAGTGGGAGAAGGCAGCTCGCGGATCGAGGCAGACCAGGTACCCGTGGGGCAATGACATCGACAGCAGCCACGCGAGCTACGACTGGGGCCAGCCACGAGGAGCCATGACCCTCTCACCAAGTGGCTTTTACGACGGCACAACACATGACGGCATCCAGACAAGCAGCAACGCGTCACCGTTCGGCGTGTTCGACATGGCAGGCAATACATCTGAGTGGTGTTTGGACTGGTACGATCGTGCATACTATTTGCGCTCGCCTACCGTTAGCCCCGCTGGGCCGGACACGGGAACCAACCGTGTGCTCCGCGGAGGTGGATATGTCGACAGTGGGTATTACCAGAGATCCACAGGCCGACATAAGCGGGGCGCTCATCTGAAGAGCTACAAAGTAGGTTTTCGTTGCGTACGTGAGCTCTGAACGAGTTTGTATGCGATCGCACGACGGAGTTGAGATGAAGAAAAGAGAGTTGGCAGCAAGTCTATGCGTGCTCTTGTGCCTCATTTTTCTTAATAGAGGTAGCCTCGATGCCCAGACAACGATCAATGACGGCTACGGTGATTATGTGAGAGTGCCCGGTGGCTCTTTTTTGATGGGCGACAACTTCAGCGAGGGCGATCCCGACGAAGTACCTGTGCACGCCGTTTGGGTTGCATCCTTCTACATCGGCAAGTTGAAGATCACCAACGGCGAGTACGCAAAGTTTGTCAACGCCAGCGGGTATGCAAACGAGTCGCTGTGGAGCGCTGGCGGCTTCGGTGAATACGGCAGCGAACCGAGATACTGGACCAATGAGCGATTCCATGGCGGTGGACTCGCTGGAAATCAAAACTTCCCAGTCGTTGGCGTCAGTTGGTTTGAAGCGATGGCTTACTGCGCGTGGTTGTCGAGTGTGACAGGTGAAATCTACCGGCTACCGACCGAAGCAGAGTGGGAGCGAGCGGCTCGAGGCTCCGACCAGCGACGGTTTGCCTGGGGTGCGGACATAACCGGCGCGTTCGCCAACTACGAACACAGTGGCGGCCCATATGAGCCCGGTCTCACTCCGGTTGGCTTTTATGACGGCGAAACGCATGACGGATTCGCAACTGAGGCAAACGTCTCACCATACGGCGCGTATGGCATGATCGGAAACGTGTGGGAGTGGGTGTATGACTGGTACGACGGATCGTACTACGCCGAATCACCTGTAAATGATCCCCGGGGTCCAGACATAGGAACCAGCCGCATTCTCCGAGCAGGCGGCTGGGTAGACAGCGCATATTTTCAAAGGGCTGCCAACCGAAACAGCAGTTTCCCCGAGAATCGGAACCCAATTCAGGGGTTCCGATGTGTAAGGGAGCGATAGGGGAGCTGCAGTTCTCCCTCCCCTCCTGCTCGTCCCTCCCCTGCGGGAGGGGTGGGAGAAGAAGGAGAAGCGGGAGAACATCAGGCACTTCTATACAATTTCGTCAGCACGAACTCGCGGTGACCAAGCACTTCATTGGCAGTGAGTCGACCGTTCGCCGTGCGTTTGATCATCTCCAATAGGTTGTCGCCGGACTCATCCAGCGTCATCTCCCCACGTAGAATCGCTGAGCAATCGTAATCGATGTGCTCACTCATCGTCTCGCAGGTGAGAGGGTTGGCCGACACCTTGATCACGGGTACGATGGGATGGCCAATGATGTTGCCCTGCCCCGTTGGGAACAGATGAACAACAAACCCCGCGGCACCCCATAACGTGACCGCCTCCGCAGCAGCCGATGACGTGTCCATGAACCAGAGACCAGGCCCTTGCGGTTCCTCCGCGGGCTTTAACACACCCACATACCTGCACTTTTTTCCGATCTTCTGGAGATTGCCGAACGCCTTCTCTTCTATCGTCGTCAAGCCGCCTCGAATGTTGCCCTTCGTGGGTTGTGATCCAGAGAGATCATCGGTTTTGTTGGCGTTGATGAAGTCGTTGTACTCGTTGAACGTGTCCAAGAACTGCTTGCCGACTTCCGGTGTCGCAGCGCGTTTTGCACAGACGTCTTCGGCTCCTGTCAGTTCCGACGTTTCCCCGAACGAGATGGTAGCGCCAATCTCCTCCAACTTCTCGAATGTGTTGCCAACTGTCGGGTTTGAAGCGAGGCCTGAAGTGGTGTCCGACTCACCACATTTGGTCGACACCCAGATCTCGCTCAGATTGCACTCTTCGCGCGTCAATTCCGAGGCACAGTGTACATACTCCTTGGCCTGGCGGGAGGCGGCCGCAATCGTGCCGATGTCGCCTGTGCGTTCGATCGCAAAACCTGTTACTGGTTTGCCGGTGGCCGCGATTCCCTCGACGATTCTGTTGGTCCAGTCGGGTTCGATGCCGATCACCACTGCCGCCGCCACATTTGGATTTGCCCCGGTACCGATCATTGTCCTGAAGAACAACTCCAAATCTTCACCGAACTGAAGGCGGCCGTATGCATGCGGTAACGCGATCGTGCCAAAGATGTTATTGGCGACCGCCTCGCAGGCAGCATTTGATAGATCGTCGAGCGGGATTATCGCCACATAGTTTCTGACACCCACTCGGCCGTTTTCTCGCCGGTAACCGAGGACTTTGGCATCATGCATGACTACCACCTCCTCGTCTTGAGATTGTGGATGTGAACGTGGTGAGCGGCGGCAATGTCTTCCACAACCTTGCCGATGTCAGCTTCGTATTTGATGACCGAGTCACCAACCTTGTGGTCCTTGAGTGCGATCTTATGGCCCAAAGGAATGTCTTCCAGAACTTCTATTTCGAGCGCCTGTTGTGAGTCCATGTATAGACCTTTGGCGGTCTGACCTGTCTCGAGATCGACAGTGGCAACCCCGACCGTATCGGCCGCGTCATGCACGAGGAACTGGATTGCCGGTTTTGAGTCGGACACTTTCTGAGTCCTCCGGGTTGGGATAATCACCTACTAGCCATTCGCTGGACGTATCAATGTAATCGAGAAAGTTGCGCCGGCTGTGCCTGCCATCGAGATTCCGAGAGCCTTTTGGAACACGAACACGTTCTTTCGAACGGGAGAGAATATGAAACACACAGTGATAAGGACGATTGCCAGCCTGTCCCTGCTGTTTTTGACGGCGACTGTGGGTGCGCTAGGCCAGGCGCTGCAAACTCCAGGTGAACTCACGAATTTCCAGGCCGGCCCAACGATGTATGACGACCTGCTGGAGTTTGTGTATGAGTTGGATGCTCAAAGCGACCTGATGCAGGTCCAGCCGATTACTGAGACGCTTCGTGGGCGCGAGGTGGTGCTTTGTTTAATGGCAAATCCGCCTGTCTACCAGGTATCCGACGTAATCGGGTCGGATAAGCCAATAGTGCTGATCGTGAACAACGTGCACGGAGGAGAGGTGGCAGGTAAGGAAGCGAGCCTCATTCTCATGCGCGATCTGGTACTCGGCGAGCTTCGACCACTCCTGGACGACGCCATCGTGCTCAATATTCCATCTATCAATCCCGATGGTGCCGAGGAGATGCGCAGGACCAACGAGCAGAATTTCGACATGAACAGGGATTACCTGAAACTCGAGTCACAGGAAATCCAGGCGCTGTTGACCAAGGTGATCCACGTGTGGCAACCGGACATCCAGGTTGATACCCACCACGGTGGATCTGCACCTTATGTGATCACCTACCAGACGATCATGAATCCAGCCGGTGATCCAGAGATTATGCGGGTTGCCAACGAAATGATCATCCCGCAGATTCGCGAAGCCCTGCGTGCGGAAGACTACGACGGATTCTGGTACTCGGGTCCTCGTACTCTCAACGGCGTTGAGGGTTGGGCACCGACATCGGTGGAGCCCCGGAAGCAGCACGTGTATTCAGGCCTTTCCAACATGATCGACTTCCTCTTTGAGACGCCTTCGGGAAGTCATCGTGTAGTCGACAATGGCACAAGGGTTGTGCCCATTCCGCGCGAGGAAAGGTACCGGCATCAGGTTCGCGGTGAGTACATCGCGCAGCGGGAAATGATCCGTTTCGCGGCCGAGAACCCGGAGCTCGTTCGCGAGACAGTGCGCGGGGCCAAAGAACGTGCTACGGCGCTTGGCGCGGACGACTCGGACAACGACCAGATCGTGTTGGAGTACGAGCAGGTAGCCAAGTTCGAAACCGATATCTGGCGTGATACCGAGTGGGGTGAGGATCGTGACCCATATGCTCCCAGAGACCCGAATCGTGTGGCCGAATTTGAACTGTTGCGGCTACCGGTGTTCACGAAGTTTGAGCCTACGCGCACCACAACGCGTCCCTGGGGCTACGTGCTACCTCCGCAGTTAGCCACGCTCGTACCGCTACTGCTCGATCACGATATCGCCGTCCAAGAACTGACGGAACCCGTGAGCCTCGAGGTAGAGGTGTATTATGCGACGTCCATGGACAATTCGGAGTATTTCCAGGGCCACTATTTGAACAAGGTCACCGCAACCAAGCGGACGGAGACAGTAGAGTTCCCGGCTGGTTCCTTCTTCGTACCCTCTGGGCAACCCAAGTCGAACCTGATCAGCTACATCCTAGAGCCCGAGACAGATGACAATTTGATCACTTGGGGATTCCTCGACACATATCTTCAAGCAATGAACGAGCAGCAAACGCGGGCGTACATCGAGCGTATGGCTCAAATGCGAGCGAGGAGGGGGATAGAAGGACCAACGCCTCCGGGACAACTCATTCCGATGTATCGGTTGATGAAACGCACTGCGCTCAAGGGCGTGTTGGTGGAGAACTTCAACACCTATGAGCGGAACCAATACGTCAGGTAGGGATGTGTAGAGAGTGGTGAGTGGTACATAGGGCTGCCCACCGAGAGCCGTTGAGGCCTCGGTGGGCAGTTTTTTTCATGCCTCCTCTACGAAGACAGCTCGCACCGAGTCTGTCAGCGAGACGGCCATGTGTCGGTGCTTGTCGCCGGACGGGATGAAAACGCCGTCGCCGGGGCCGTAGACTTCGGTGCATGCGTCATAGCGGATCTCGAACCGCCCGTCGAGGATCATCCCGACATGCCCTCTGCTACACCAATGGGGTTCCATCGACTTGAAATACTCGACTAGACGCAACTTCCCCCCGCCCTGAATCACGATCTTGTGCCGAACCCCTGGCATCGGCTCTTCCCACTCCATCGACCCAAAGTCCACCCTGTAGTCGCTCATCCGCCGCTCCGATGCCACTCGGCAAGTAGCTCAGTTTCTCGTTCGGCCGAAATACCCGCTCTCAGTTCTTGCTGCCGTTCGAGTGGCCGCGACTTGTGGAATACCAGCGTATCTCGGGCAGTGACTGCGAGTGGTCGGTATTTCAAGCCGGCCGCATGCGGCCGCGAAAGATCCCAACGGTTGAACCCGACCCTGTCGTCACGTGCCGGCATCCACAGCGGCATGTCGGAATACGGCCGTACCTCGCGTTCCAGCAGGAAGTCCGTGTTCGCCCACGTGAACGATACGGGGTTGGTCGTCACACCCTGAATCCCATCGAGCATTCTTTCGAACGACAACGGTTCCTCGGGCCCCAGAGCGTTCAGCACGCCAAGTGTCTCCTGCTCGACCAAGTGAACGTACCACTCGGCGAGATCGCGCACGTCGATGAACATCACGGGATTGGTCGGGTCTCCGGGAGCGAGCACTTCCCCGCCGCGATCTATACGGGCCGGCCAATACGTGAAGCGGTCCGTTTGATCCCCTGGTCCAACTATGAGGCCCGGCCTCACTATCAGGTTGCGGTCCGGAAACGCGCGCATGGCTTGTCTCTCACACAACGATTTCCGCGGTCCGTATCCCAGTTCCTCTTCCTGATCGGTCATAGACAAATCGTGGTCGAAGACCTTTCCTGTCTCCTCATTCAGCCCGATCTCACTGAAGTCGCTATAGACCGACCGTGTTGATGTGAACAGATAGGAGTTCGCCGAATCCTTGAGCAGTTGAGCTGATGCACGTACCCACGTGGGGCGGCTCGCAGAATTGTCGATCACCACGTCCCAGGTATGTCCTCTCAAAGCCTCGAGGTCATTGCTCCTATCGCCAACGAGTTTCTCGACCTCAGGAAATAAATGGGTGTTCGTACGTCCTCGGTTGAACAGTGTGAGTGTGTGTCCACGATCCAGTGCATGTTGAACCAGGTGAGGGCCAATGAAGCCGGTACCACCCAAAACCAGGATTCGAAGGGAGTGTTGCGCCTGATTCGCACCTCTTGATGCGCACCCCACTAGTGGCACAGCGCCGAGTCCTATTGCCGCGGCGGCAGTGGTAAAAAGAAAATCCCTACGTGACGTTGTCATTAGCTCATCCCGCGATCGTTGGATGTTGAATGCTCGATGTTTGAAGGTGAGTGTTAGTTATGGGATATTCAACCTTCAACGTAGTAGTAAGGCCTACGCGAGAGCCGTTC
>JBDHHK010000143.1:0-11347 GCA_039589395.1 Gemmatimonadota bacterium | reverse complement strand
ACGCGGGGCGGAAATGCTGACGTCTATTCGTTCGACCGCGATAGACCGGACTTGCTCCACCAGGTAACCGACCAACTAGGCGCTGAGCTGTCTGCGAAGTACTCTCCAGACGGTGCAAAGATCGTGTATGTGTCTGACCAAGCCGGCAATCTCGACATCTTCGTCGTGGACGCAGACGGATCGAATCCGGTCCAGCTAACCGCGACGACCGCATTGGAAGGTTCCCCCGCATGGACTCCGGATGGCAACCGCATTGTCTTTGAGTCCGATCAGAGCGGGTCATCTCAGATTTGGATAATGAACGCTGACGGGACGGAACCGATCCAGATCACGCAGGGAGAAATTCCCAACTATCGGCCTTCGGTATCACCTGACGGACAGAGAGTGATCTTCACTTCCTCCCGCGAAGACAACTATGACATCTATGTGATGAACATCGACGGTTCGAATTGGGAAAAACTCTCGGCAACACCATGGAACGAAATGGTGCCTGTCTGGATCAACGACACATCAATTGCCTTCATTCAAGAAAGCGGGCGCGGCCGAAACCTCACCAGGGCAGTTGTGAAGATGGAGCTAAACGCCACGCGCGACCAGATTGGACTCTTTGCGCAAGGCTTGATGGTGACTGATTTCGCGATCTCCCCCGCGGGCGATATGCTTGCAGCAACAGTATCGGCGCAGGGCCCTCACGGTATCGAGAACCGACTGTACCTGGTTTCGACGGAACCTGGGAGTCTCCCGGTCGAAGTGAGGAGATTGAACACCGGAGACCAACTCGTCTCACCGTCGTTCCGGCGCCGCTGAACGGAAAAGGGGCCTCGGCAAAAGCCGGGCCCTTTTGCCGGCCTAATTCCCGCGCAACAGGAACACGGTCTCTTCGTTACGTCCCAGCGTGGGGACACGGCCGGGAGAGGGTATCGTACCGATAATCCCGCCAACTCCATCCACCACTGAGTATTCATCGCCACGCCGCACGATCTTGACCGGCAGTGGAACCGTGCGTACTGGCGCGGTTCTGACATAGGGTCGCTTACGGTATCGGTCGGCCATCCTTCTCGCCGGTTTCGGTCCAAAAGGTACCAGCTTCATTGGAACTCACCACCTCTCAGCATCCGTTCTCTCCATCACCCGTCTCTATCCGTTTAGATGCGACAGGGTAGGCTAGAGTTGCATGCCCTGGTGAGTGAAACACCAACGTAAACGAAACGCCATCTGGCAGAGTCTAACCGTCCAGTAATCGGTGATAATAAGGGTTCATCGTGACACTTCCTCCTACCCAAATACGTATTTGACATACATATTTCACATACGCAACCATCCCAAGCGGTCGTGCATCTGTGGAGCAACGTATGTGTTCAGCGCTTTTGGGTGTATATGGTTCTGTTGAAGTAGAGTTTTCGGCAAAGAGAGCGAATGAGCGATGTCTAGATCACGAGGCCTGATAGTTTCGTTTTTCGCCTTTATCATCGTAGCCGGAGCATTGGGAGCGGCTTGGTGGCGAATCAATGGGGAAGGTCGTTCTGACGCCGAAGGCGTCGAAATCGACGATGGTAACCGTCCTGAAGTTTCCGCGACAGGCACGTTCTCGACCAGTGTGGCCATTCCCGTGAGTGGTGGTGAGGCGATACGAGACATGCTCGTGATTTCGGTGTCTGCGGCGGCCCAGGCCGCGGCAGAACGCGAGGCGCCACTTGCCGCGCGGGTAACCGGGAGAATCGTACGACTGTACGTGCACGAGAACCAAGTGGTCAGAGCCGGTGCCTTACTGGCCGTCATCGATTCAACCGAATACCAGCTGAGCGTGGCGGATGCTGCAGCCCGACTCGCTCAGGCCGATGCATCATATCGAGAGTTGACCTTGTTCGACGACGAGATCGAAGATCCCGAAGTCCGAGCAGAGCGTGACAGAGTTGCACGGGCCAGAAGTGGTATGGACCAGGCTCAGGTCGCACTTCAACAGGCACAGCTCGAGTTGGCGAGAACCAAGATTCGTGCACCATTCGCAGGGCGCGTGGCGAGCATCGAATTCGTGGAGGGACAGGAAGCAAACATCGGCGATCAGCTGATGACCGTCATAGACCTCGACCCGATCAAGGTGGAGGTGAAGGTGCTGGAGAGTGAGGTGGGGTATCTGGCACCGGGGAGGAACGCGACGATTCTGTTTTCCGCATTTCCGGAAGACATCTTCACCGGCACGGTTGAGACGATCAACCCGGTCGTAGAGCAAGGTACGCGCACTGCACGTGTTACCGTGCGTGTTCCGAACCTAGACGGCCGTATCCTGCCTGGCATGTACGCAAGAGTCTCGATCGAGGCGCGAGAGTTTCCCGACCGGCTGATGGTGCCGCGCTCGGCAATTCTCGAACGTGACCGTCGAGACATGCTCTTCGTGTTCGAGGAGGAGGGTAGCCCAGGCGAGGGCCTTGCAAAGTGGCGGTACGTGACCACCGGTTTGATGAACGATTCGCTGGTGGAGATTGTCGCAAATCCTGAGACCGACACGGTGGAACCCGGCGAGGTCGTTCTCACCGACGGGCATTATACACTCATCCACGATGCTCGTGTACGCCTGGTCGGAAACGTGCGCGCCGCAGGTGGGAGGCCTCAATGAGATCTCACTTTGCGCATCTCGCCGCTTCCGTACTTCTCTGTAGCCTGCTCGTATACTCTGCCGAAGGCCAGCAGCAGGTTCCGGCACAACTGACTTTGGAAGAAGCCCTTTCACTCGCCCAGCGAAACAACCCCGCCTATCGGCGTGCAACTGCACAGGCTGATGTGTCTGGCGCGGACGTTTTGGCGGGAGTGGGAGGCTTGCTTCCAGATCTCAGGGCGAACCTCGGCTTCAACGGCGAGTCGAGCGCGAGGTTTACCGGTACCGACGACTACGGCAGAACGGTCGAACTCCCGGTTGCGACTACTTTCCAGAGCAGCAGCTCCTTCCAGAGTCTCAGCAGCAACATGACGCTCTTCGACGGGTTATCCAATCTCAACAACCTGCGTGGCGCCCGAGCGGGTGCATCGGCCGCTGATGCTGGCGTCGATGCGCAGAGGGCCGCGTTAGAGGCCGAGATCAAGCGGCGCTTTTACGAGGTGATTCAGTCGCAGCGGTTGATCGAGATCGAGGAAGAACTGCTGGATGTAAGAAGACGCGATCTCGAGGCGACTGACCGGCTGTTCCGTGTTGCTGCGCGCACACAAGTTGACGTGCTTGGTGCGCAGGTCGAGGTCTCTCGTCAGGAACAGGCGCTAGATGCCGCGCGAGGCAGCGCTCGCGCCAACCAACTGTTGCTCTCGGAGTGGATAGGCCTCGAGAACGCGGTGCAGTTCGAAGCTGTGGGTGCGCCGCCCGAAGTGTTCGACCCCAGCGATCTGGATGCGGAGGCTTTGGTGTCGATGGTTCTGAACAGCAACCCGAGCGTCCGTCAGGCGATGGCGCAGGTAACACAGGCATCGTTTTCCGCCACTGCGGCACGTGGGACTCGATTGCCGACGATCAGCGCCAACGCCAGCATCGGACGATCGTTCAGGGACCAAGGTTATGGAGGCATGTTTCGACTCAATCCCAGGGACAGAGGCCTGAACTTCGGCCTCAACGTGTCGCTTCCAGTTTTCAACCGTTTCCAAACGAATCAGTCGATCGCCCAGGCGGATGCTAACAAGGATGCTGCAGAGGAGGACCTTCGCGCCCGACGGCTCGAAGTTGAACGCCTCGTGCGCAGCAACATAATTGAGGTGCAGAACTCCTATAGAAGCGTGCAGTTAGTCGACCGATCTGCGCAGCTAGCGCGACGACGGCTCGAAATGGCGCGCGAGCAGTATCTGCTTGGTTCGATCAGCTACACGGAGCTACAACAGGTCGTAACCCAGTCTGCTGGAGCCGAGCGAGAAGCACTCTCTGCGAGGGGGAGGTGGGCCGCGGCGCTGGTTTCGCTGGAAGAAGTCGTGGGTCAACCAGTGAGGCCGTAGGCAGAGTCGCAATGTCGATTTCCAATCGCTGCATCAAACGGCCGGTGGCCGTGGCAATGCTGTTCTTAGCCATCGCCATGCTCGGAATCATCTCCTTCCGCAGGCTCCCGATCGACCTGCTTCCCGACGTGGCCTACCCGCGCCTGGTGATCTACACGAACTATGCTGACGTGGGGCCGGCTGAGGTGGAACGATTCGTCACGGAGCGCATTGAGCGCCAAGTGGCGCGGGTGCCCGGTGTTGAGAGGCTCGAGAGTGTTTCACGCGAGGGAGTTTCACTAGTCACGCTCCGGTTTGCGTGGGGGACCGACATGGAGTTTGCGGTCCTCAACGTGCGTGAACAGCTGGACAATCTGCGAGACGACCTACCGGAGTTGAGCTCCAGGCCCGTCGTACTCCGCACCGATCCCAATTCAGAGCCGATAATGGCGCTGAGTGTCGCGGGCGAGGGTGACCTGGCGTCGCTCAAGGATCTTTCCGACCTGGTGTTCAAACGGCGCTTCGAGCAGGTCGACGGCGTAGCAGAAGCTGCGTTGGCAGGTGGGCTGGAACGGGAGATCCACGTGGAGGTGAACCCCCAGCTCCTGGAAAGTTATGGCTTCACGATCGCGCAAATCCGAACTGTGCTCGATGCGGCCAATCAGAGGGCACCTGGTGGCTACATACGGCGTGGACGGTACCGCTATGCCCTGCGAACTCTTGGTGAGTTTCAAAACGTCGAAGAAATAGCTCGGGTACCTCTAGGACAGAGCCAGGCTGACTCGGGCGGCTCCGAGAACCTCGTGCTCCTCAGTGACGTTGCGGTTGTAGAAGATGGCTTCCGAGACAGAGAGTCGATTGCTCGCTACAACGGCGTCGAATCGGTTGGATTGCTGCTGTTCAAGGAGTCGGGCGCAAACACCGTACGTGTTGCGGAGCGTGTGGATGAGGTCATCGAGCAACTTCGCGTCGAGTATCCCGAAGTCAGGCTCGATATCGCAATGAGCCAAGCCGGGTTCATATCCGATGCCATCTCGAACGTCGTGCAAGCTCTCGTGTTCGGAGGGGTTCTAGCTTTCCTCGTTTTGTTCCTCTTTTTGCGTGATGTACGGTATCCGGTTGCCGTCGCACTGGCGATTCCAATCTCGGTTGTGGCCAGCTTCGCGCTACTCGACCTGGCAAACGTATCACTCAACATCATGAGTCTCGGTGGGCTCGCACTGGGTGTGGGTATGCTGGTCGACAACTCGATCGTGGTTCTCGAGAACGTGTTTCGTCACGGAGAACTGGGAGCCGACTCGATCGCGGCTGCAAGTCGAGGTGCCGAGGAAGTCCAGGGGGCCATTACCGCATCGACGCTCACGACAATCAGCGTGTTTGGGCCGATCATATACGTGCAAGGAGTGGCGGGGCAGTTGTTCGGGGCGCTTTCGTTTGCAGTAGCATTCGCGTTGGCCACTAGCCTCGTTGTCGCCCTGACATTGCTGCCAACGATGGCTGCCCGCTGGGGTATCCGTTCGCACCGGAAGGGAACCGTTGCGCGCCGCATCTTCGTTGCCGTGTGGTCGCGCACGTCCACTGCGTTGGGCCGGCTCTTCAGGTCGTTCCTCGATTGGTTCGATGGTCAGTTCGCGAGGTTTGCCGCGTGGTACCATACCGTCCTCGAAAAAGCACTCGATCGTCGCGGACGTGTAGTGGCCGCCGCGACCTGCACCCTGATTGGCGGCCTCGCCATCGCGTGGGTGCTCGATCGTGATGTCTTGCCAGATGTAGATCAGGGTGCATTTCAAGCGCAACTGACACTACCGCGCGGTACGGCACTAGAAGAGACAGCTGCTAACGCTTCACGGCTCGAGACCATCTTTTTGGATGATCCTGCAATCGACGCAGTGTTCACTCGAGTCGGACGCCAAGATGCGGTTGCGGGAGTGGAAGACGAGGAATTCGGACTCCACACTGCGGTGTTGGAGGTACGTCTAAAGCAGGGTCAAAGAACGGACGTTGCTTTGGAGAGAATGGCGCCTGCTTTGGCGGAGTATCCGCCTGGAACACTGACACTCGAGACGGGAACTGCCACGGCGCTGGGCCAACTACTTGGTGGGGGTGAAGCAGATATTGCGGTACGGGTGCGCGGGGATGAGCTGGAAGAAACATGGGCACACGCACGAATGGTGGAGAGTCTCCTGCAACCGCTCGAGTCGCTCAAGAACGTGCGTTTGGCAGTTGAGGAGGGCCAGCCCGAGATACTGGTGGAGATCGACCGTGACCGGGCGGCCGCCTTCGGCATCGAGCCCCGAGAAATAGCGGCCACCGTCGAGGACTACATGCGCGGCAGCCGCACCGACAACGATTTCGTAGACTTCGACGAGAAGGTTGCGGTGATCATCCGGCTCCCGGAAGAACAACGACGCGCGATTGGGACGTTGGACTTGCTCAACGTGGACGGCATTCCAGTCAGGGAACTGGTGCGCACCAGAGAAACGGTTGGCCCCGCAGAGATACGCCGCATAGAGCAAGCGCGCACGGTCGCGGTTTTCGCCGACGTGGCTGAAGGTGGGCTCGACGGTGCAATAGCGGACGTCCGAACGGCCTTGGTCGGCACTCCACCTCCGGATGGCGTGAGAATCGACATCGGTGGAGAGAACGAAGAACGCACGAGGAGCTTCCGCGATCTTGCCTTTGCCTTCGCATTGGCGCTGCTGCTGGTATACATGATTCTCGCGGCGCAGTTCGAGTCGTTCATCCATCCGTTCACGATCTTGCTGAGCGTGCCGCTGGCCACCGTTGGAGCCGCAATCGCCTTATGGGCCGCCGGTGAGGGCCTCAACTCGATGAGCTTGATAGGACTGGTGATCCTCGTTGGTATTGTCGTCAATGATGCCATCGTGAAGGTGGACTTCATAAACCAGATGCGCGCCGCCGGGCGGCCGCTCAGGCAGGCCATTCTGGAGGCAGGGCGCGTGCGATTGCGCCCCATCGTGATGACGACGGTGACGACGGTGCTGGGCCTAACTCCGATGGCGCTGGGATTGGGACGCGGCGCCGATCTCCGAGCTCCGCTCGCCATCGCCGTCATCGGCGGTCTTCTCAGCGCTACGGCACTCACGCTGGTTGTAGTGCCGGTAGCGTACGACTTGCTCGATGAGTTCAGGCTCAAGATCCGCGGTGTCCTCGGGTGGTCAGGGAGCGTCGGCCAACCGTCGTCGGCCTCGCTCGGCACGGGAGGTGATTCGTGATTCGTATGTCGATTCGCCGACCCGTTGCAGTCAGCATGGCGTATCTGGGAGTCGCGCTGCTCGGAATCGCCGCTTGGCGCAACATTCCGATTGAACTCCTACCCGACACTGAGCTTCCGCAGCTGAATGTCCGGACGGAGTGGGCAAGCGCGTCTCCCGAAGCGATGGAAGCTTTTGTGACGGCTCCGTTGGAGGCGGCCATTCAGCAGGTGCGGGGAGTTGAAAAGATCACATCGTGGTCAGAAGAAGACACGAATTCGGGATCCGCCATTTGCCGCATCACCATCGAATTCGAACGCGACACCGATATGGATTTCGTGCGACTCGAACTCTCGGAGCGGCTAGCCGCACTCGAGGAAGAACTGCCAGATGGTGTGCGCCCGCCGCAAGTGCAGCAGTACACGCCACAGGAGTTTCAGGATCAACAGAGTCCGTTCCTACAGTACACGGTCACAGGGCCCTTGATGTTGGAGGCCCTCAGGGAGCATGTAGACGAGCGAATCGTACCGGAACTGACACAGGTAGACGGAGTCGCGACTCTACAGGTTTACGGCGGTAGAGATCGTGTCCTAGCCATTCGCCTCGATGAGGACAAGATTAACGCGCTTGGTCTGAACTCATATATGGTGGCGCAACGGATCGCCGATCTCGAGTACGTGGCCGAGGCTGGGCTTGTGGAGTCGGGAGGGCTGCTTCGTACTGTTGCGATCCGAAACCGCACCGAATCTGCCGATGAGATTCGCAGAACCGCGTTGCTCACCGACGGCGGACGCATAGTCCGGGTCGAGGATGTGGCAACGGTCCACGACACCTTCGAAGAGGCGTACGCACACTACCGAATTGATGCCCTACCTGCGGTTGCGTTTCGTGTTTACAAGGAAGCTCGAGTCAACACTGTGCAGGTGGCCGATCGCGTGAAGGCCAGGATTGACGCAATAGCCGGTATTCATCCGCCAGGTGTCCGGCTGATACTCGACGACGACCAAAGCGAGGACATCAAGGCGCAGCTCCAGGATTTGCGAGTGCGTGCGTCGATCGCGGCCGTCGTCATCTTTGTTGTCCTGCTCGTCTTCTTGCGCTCGTTTCGATCGGCTGGGATCGTTTTTGCAACCATTGCGTTTTCCATACTGATTGCGCTGAACCTCATTTACTTCAGTGGCTTCACGTTGAACGTGCTCACATTGATGGGGCTAGCAATGGGGTTTGGACTCATCGTCGACAACGCCATCGTGGTGCTCGAGAACATCTACAGAAAGCGGCAGGAAGGGCAGGCTGCAGCAGGGGCGGCGGAAGCAGGAGCACGCCAGGTGTTGCTCCCAATCGTAGCCGCGACACTCACCACACTCATCGTATTCATTCCGTTCGTTTATCTACAGGGAGAGCTCAGGATCTACTACGTGCCGCTCGCGATTGTGGTGGGCATGAGCTTGCTTGCCAGCCTCTTTGTGGCGTTCACCTTCATTCCTGCGTTGGCGTGCAAGGTGATGTTGTTTGGGCGGAGCGGGAGAGCGGGAGATGCCGACTCACGACTCACAACTCACCGCGCACCGCTATACGTTCGTTTCTACTCGGCAATACTCAACGTCACGCTCCGCCTCACTCGACGTCGACACTGGCCAGTCTTGCCGCTTGCCACCGTCGCGGTAGCGGCCGCGGTATTTGGCTTTTCGTACTACCTGTTCTACAACTACGTGAACCGCGGCATCGTGTGGGGACGTTGGGGTTCGAGCGACACATACATTTCCATTCAGGTTAGGCTGCCGCGTGGATCGGAGTTGGATCGCACAGATGAGTTGACTCGATTTTTCGAGGAGAAGCTGAAGCAGCTACCGGAGATAGAGCAGTTCGTCACGCAGGTCTCGCCACAGTGGGCGAACATCCGCGTCACCTTCCCAGATTCGCTCGAGAATACGCTGGTTCCGGTAGCCATCAAGGAACAATTGCTCGCGTATAGTTACATGTTTGGTGGGGCTGAAGTACGAGTCTACGGCTACGGACCATCATTTTACGGCGGCGGCGGAGGCTCGCCAAACTACTCGATAAAGGTGTTGGGCTACAACTACGAGAAGGCTAGGGAGATCGCCGAAGACTTGGGCCGCCGCCTATCGCGGTTCTCGCGAGTACGAGATGTTGACGTCAATTCCTCCGGTATGTGGTACCAACGTGACAAAGCGACCGAGTTCGTAATGACAATCGATCGCCAACGACTCGGTTTATACGGTCTGACAACCCAGGATGTGATTCGACAGGTGCGCGTGGCCGTGAGCGGTCAGGAGTCGGGGGTGATCATTCGTGTCGGTGGTGAGGAGATGCGTTTCGAAATTGGGCTTGCCGGCAACGAAGACCTAGACGTGCTAGAACTCAACGAAACGCTGTTACAACTGCCTGGTGGTGAAGGAGTGCGACTCGCTGACGTTGCGACAGTCGAGGAGCGACGGGTGCTGAACCGAATCGTAAGGGAAGATCAGCAGTACCAGCGGAACGTTTCTTATGAATTCCGCGGTCCGCAGAAACTCGGTGACCGAGTGCACGAGGGCGTCATGGAAGCGACAGCGCTCCCACCCGGATACAAGTTGGAGGGAAGGGACGAGTGGCGTTGGGAATGGGAGGAGGAAAAGCAAATCTATGGTGTGCTCGCAGTCTCTCTGGTCTTGATCTTCATGGTCACGGCGGCCTTGTTCGAGTCCGTCAGGCAGCCCATGGTCGTGTTGTTGACTGTACCGATGGCGCTCGTTGGCGTGTTTTTGATGTTCTTCTACACTGATGCGAGTTTTACTCGAGAGGCTTGGATCGGCGTGATCATGATGGGCGGTATCGTAGTGAACAACGCGATCCTCTTGGTGGACCACGTGAACCACGTGCGGCGCGAGGAAGGCCTTCCACTCACGGAAGCGACGGTGAAAGGTACGCTCGAACGGGTGCGGCCGATCTTGATGACCAGCGTCACCACCATCTTTGGCTTGCTGCCGCTGGTGCTTTTCAGCGAGTACGCTGACGCCAATATCTGGAACGCGCTTGGCTACGCATTGATCGGCGGCCTCGGGAGTTCGACCCTATTCGTGCTCACGGTATCGCCGGCGCTCTATTTCCTGTTCGAGCTGAGGCCGGAGCGGCGCAAGATGGCGGTGGCGGAGTTGGTATCTGCTGAGGTCTAGCGCCCCAGACTTTCTTCACCCCAGAAACCATCCGGCGTGGCAACTAGGTCTTGTAGGCCGGTGCGTTCGAGGGCTGCTTCGATCTCGGCCTGCGCAAGGTCCAAAACCTCTACCACCGACACGGTCCGCACCTGCCGTTCCAGCATCAACACTTCACCGTTGACGATAACAGTCTCCACATCGTTGCCGTTGGCGAAGTAAGCAACCCGATAAAGGGGCATGTTAGCTGGGTAGAGATGCGGTTGCGCCATGTCAATCAGAATGATGTCTGCTTTCTTTCCTGACTCGAGTGAGCCGATCTCGTCCTCCAAACCGAACGCACGTGCACCATCGATCGTCGCCATTTCCAGAACCTGTCCCGCAGGCAGCACGTTTTCGTCACGGAAGTGGAACCTGTGATACCGCATCGCCTGGAACATGTGGCGGAACATGTCGTAACTACGGTCGGGTGCTACTCCGTCTGACCCAAGCATTACGGTTACTCCGGCAGCCATCAGTTCAGTAGCGGGACAGCGTCCCCTGATGGATGCGATCGCACTAGGGTTATGCACGATGCGAGTGTCGGTCTCGGCGCAGATCGCGATCTCCTCGTCGGTCAGTTCAGTGGAGTGCGAGAAGAGTGCGTCCGGGCCGAGTATATCGAGCACCTCGTGGGCGAACTTCACAGTGCCTCGCGTATGTCCGTCCTGAGTGAACAACACTCCGTATTGTCTCGATAGATCGCGAGCTGCGCGCGTGCGGCTGATTAGGTCCTGCAGCTCGGCTTCGCTGATCGGTCCATTCTCCGGATGATGGGTTGGGAACATCACGGCGATGTTGATCGTTCCGTTAGCCTCGCCATGCCAACGCTGGATCAAGTCTTCGGTCACCTCTAGCTGCCTGTCGAAGCTCACCTCTTGTTCGGTGCTCGTGTCGCCATCCCAGTGGGCGTAGGTCCGAGGAAAGGGAGGCCGACGCGGCCCAACAGCGAGGATGCACCTCACACCGACTTCCCTTATCGCTTCGAGG
>JBDHHK010000142.1:0-11548 GCA_039589395.1 Gemmatimonadota bacterium | reverse complement strand
CAGAATCACGAAAGACCGCCCGAGGTCACGGAAGAGCCGCCCCCACTGTTTAAGTCCTGGAGCACCTGGTACTGGGTGGTGTTCTTGAATCTCATCTTTCTCATCATCCTGTTCACGATCTTCACGCGGGTGTTCAGTTAGACATGCACTCGGCCGTTATCTCACCAAAGGATTAGGCTGATTGCATGAGCAGCCTCGACTGGATTGTTCTGAGTTCCTTCCTCCTCTTCGTCGTCGCCTACGGCGTATGGAAAACCCGCGGCAAGAAAGACATCAAGGATTATCTCCTCGCGAACAGGTCCACTCCTTGGTGGGCCGTCACGCTCTCCATCATGGCCACCCAGGCGAGCGCGATAACGTTTCTCTCGACCCCCGGCCAGGCCTACGTTGACGGCATGCGGTTCGTGCAGTTCTATCTGGGGCTGCCCATTGCCATGATCGTTCTGTCGATCACCGCGGTGCCACTCTTCCACCGCCTCAAGGTGTACACGGCATACGAATATCTGGAGGGCAGGTTCGACCTCAAGAACCGCGTGCTCGGAAGCGTCCTCTTTCTCACCCAACGTGGTTTAGCCGCAGGCTTCACGATTCTGGCGCCCGCATTGATTCTTTCGGTGATCCTGGGCTGGGACATTCGGCTCACGGTACTCATCATCGGAGGTCTAGTTACTCTCTACACGGCGACCGGTGGAACCGACGCTGTCAATAAGACCCATCTCCTGCAGATGATTATCATCTCGCTCGGGATGGGTACAGCTCTCGTGATGATCTTCCGCCTGCTGCCGACGGGCGTATCGCTGTTCGATGCCGCAACCGTTGCGGGCAAAATGGGGAAGCTCAACGCCATAACATTCGACTTCGATTGGCGCGACAGGTACAGCTTCTGGACTGGGCTGATAGGCGGCACATTCTTGGCCCTCTCATACTTCGGGACCGACCAGTCGCAGGTGCAACGTTACCTGGCGGGACGCTCGATTGCGGAGAGCCGGATGGGTCTGCTCACCAACGGGCTCGTCAAGGTTCCGATGCAGTTCTTCATCCTGTTCATCGGCGCGATGATTTTCGTGTTCTATCAGTTCGTGACGCCCCCCCTGTTTTTCAACCCGGTCGAGACCGAGGCAGTCAAGGCAAGCGTCCACGCGGCGGAGTACACGAGGCTGGAATCCGAATACGAGCGCATTCATCAGGCAAAGCAGGTCCAACTGCGGGAAATGCTATCGGCATCCGACATGGGAGATCAGGCGCGGATGCAGGAAGCCACGCTCACGGTTCGGAAAGCGCAGGCGGACGAACTCGAAGTGAGGGAGCAGGCGCTGGCGTTGATGCGGCAGGCAGACCCGAGCGCCGACACCAACGACACGAACTACATCTTTCTCAGTTTTGTAGTCACGTTCCTGCCTGCCGGTCTCATCGGGTTAGTGCTAGCGGCAATTCTGTCGGCGTCGATGTCATCAACGTCAGCTGAGTTGAACGCGCTAGCATCTACGACGGTGGTCGACATCTACAAGCGCATATTCAAGAAAGACGGCTCGAAGCGTCACTATCTCGTAATGTCGAAAGCGGCAACGGTCTTTTGGGGCTGCTACGCTATTATGTTCGCGCTCTTCGCCAACCGCCTTGGATCACTAATCGAGGCCGTCAACATCCTTGGCTCTCTCTTCTACGGCACGATACTCGGCATCTTCCTACTGGCCTTCTATGTGAAACGCGTAGGCGGCACAGCGACATTCCTGGCTGCGATTATCGCCGAGCTACTGGTGATCGCTTGCTTCGTGTTCACGGACATCCCGTACCTCTGGTACAACGTGATCGGATGTGTGGTACTCGTGTTGCTGGCGCTAGTGATCGAGTCGGTGAAGCCGAGGAAGGGCGCGGCTGTTCAGGCTTAGCGCTCCGCTATTCCCCCAGCATGATCAGGCAATACCGGCACCCCTTCCGGCATACTGCCGAGGGCGTCGCGCGCCCGGGCCACTAACGTCACTGTCAGACTGGTCTGACCGTTCCCTCTACCGCTAGTTCTGCAATAGAAGAACCAATCACAATAGGAAGCCAACTCAGTCACCCTTCACAAAGGTCGGCTCGGATTCTGTAGGCGGATTGGGTCCTTGGCCCCTCAATGCCGATAAGCTACCGGCTCACAAAGTGCCCTCAAGTTTTCATGCGGGGTATCACGTGGAATCTCACACCCGGCAGCGACAATCATAGGATTGCCGATGCGTGCGTACGTGTCTCTGATTTTCTGTCGAATAGCCTCCGGAGTACCCTGAAGCAAACTCGCGACTGGGTCCAAGTTGCCGGCTAGAATCATTTTGGTACCAACACACTCTCGCACCGCAGCGATATCGACCAAGTGATCTACATCCAGAATATCTACGGCAAGATCCTTGATGAACGGCAATAGGTGCTTGATGTCGCCGCAGATGTGGAGCCTGGCGTATCCGCCGGCATCTCGGATAGACTCGAACAACCGTTGTTGTCTCGGTAAAACCAACTCGGCAAACACGTCCGGCGGCAGTTGGGAACAGATCGAATCGCCTACGCCAATTACGTCCGCACCGGATTCGATCTGAGCGCGAGCAAACTCGATCGCCACGTCGGTGCACAAATCCATCAGTTCGGCACACCACTGTGGGTCGAGCAATACGTCTATGAGGAATGACTGCACTCCTCGCAGGTCAGCTGCCTCGGCGGCGGGCCCCTCCACCCAGCCGTGAATCGAGTACTTCTCAAAGACTCTTCCTTTGTATGTCCGCACTGTCTCGACCGTGTTCCACATGCGCTTTGACTGAGACGGGTCGGGTGTCTGCAATTGACCGAGATCCTTGGTCGACGTTAGCGGTGGGTTTGGACACCGAGGCACACCGTCCGTAGGATATTCGATCTCGCCGCCAAACCCCTCGGTCTCGCAATAGGGATCTGACATGACGTCCACAACGTCGAATCCGAAGTGCTCTGCGCACCGGACGTTAGCGTCTACTTTGACTCGGGAATCCGACGCGAACGACTTGTAGTCGACCCCGGCGAACTGGGCCTTAAAGCCCATGAGAATCGGCATGCGTGGGAGCACATCGACAGGCTCCCTCCGCAGCATCGTCTGAACACGATCGTAACCGGTCAGAAACAGTACCTCACAGAGAAGCGAAGAACTCTCTCGCCACCTGCGCGTTTCGCAGGAAGCGGTCTGCGCCAATGGAGTCGGCATAATTCTCGGAAACCGGGGCGCCGCCAACAACTACCACTAGCTCAGAATTCAACCGCTTGATCGCCTCCACAGTATTACCCATCTCAGTCATCGTGGTGGTCAGAAGGGTACCCACGCCAACAGAGCACTCGGGATTACGATCGATCGCTTCGAGGAACGAATTGGAGGGTTGGTCAATGCCAATGTCGATCACCTCCCAGCCGGCACCTTCTACCATCATGCGTACCAAGTTCTTGCCGATGTCATGCAGATCGCCAGCAACCACTCCCAAAACGAGCTTGCCCTTGAAAACGGCCTCGCCCGACTGGAAATATGGCTTGAGGTGTTCCATACCCTTGGTCATCGCTCGCGCGGAGAGGAGCAAATGCGGGACGAATGCCTTCCGCTCTCCGAATAAGGTGCCGATTCTGTCCATGCCCGGCATCAAGCCATCGGCGAGAACCTCATTCGGATCGATGCCCGAATCAAGCGCCCGCCTAACTAACTCATCAACGCCATCTTCGTCCCTCAGCTGCTCGGGATAGGGTGTGTCTCTGCAATCCTTCCCCCGCTCGATGCAAAGCGCGATGCGCTGAAGCAGGCCCTGTACTTCGTGATCTGCGCTCACCGACGGAGTAACGCGTTGAAGAACATCTTGGTTGTTGAGCGCGCCTGCGCACGGTTATGAACGTTGAATCCGAAAAGGACGATGCGCCCCGCGCCGTACGAAACATCGAGCGCCGCTGCTTTTTCGCGTATTCGTTCGTCACCGAGCATCCAGCCACTCAGGAGCAGAGACTCGTCGGGATATGAAACGATGATCTCAATAGGGATTTCCTCATCGTCGTTTTCCTCGACCTCTTCTTCCTCCTCAACTCCCTCCTCTCCCTCTTCTCCCACCCCTTCATCATCTTCTCCAACTTCGAACGCTCGGCCTCGCGAGAAGAAAATCATTCCATCCTCATCCATACCGTAGGCAAGCGGATGGTCTACCCGGAACTCCGCTTTCAGCAATGCGCCGGGGCAGTTGAAACTGTCGGATGGCACTCCAGCAAGCACGTTCCTCACCGGTAGGTCGAATTGCTCGATCGGCAGATCGCTCGACGCATTGTTCGTGACGAGCGTACCCCCATTCTCAACGAACCTCTCCAGTTCGATAACACCCTCGTCGCCGATTCCACCGACATAATCTGCTGGAATCGTACCCTTGGGATGCCCATCGATGATTTGCGACGCGCGTTGGTCTGCGAACACGATCACGTCAAAGCGCTCGTTGAGCCGTCCGGCCCTAATCTCCGCGTTCGTGAGTGACTCGTACGGAATGCCGTAGCTGTCGAAGATGTATGTGATCCAACCCGCATCCATATTTGCCACCCAGGCTTGGTGAAGCCCTATGCGTGGCAATCGCAGTGTGGTAAATGGGCCGCGAGCGTTGCCGGCACGGAATTGGACACCGGTGGCCGTGGCTATCTCTCGGAGCCTCGCGCTCGACACGCGTCCGGTCTCGACAACGTAAGCACCAGCTCCGTATTGCCGACCACCCAACGTGAACCCTTGGTTCGCCCACCTCACGGTCGCCCCACCCTCTAGTAGCTGGAACGCCGCTGTCACCGAGTTGTTGTCCGCATGATCGAACACATAGGTGCTGCCGCCGCCAGACACACTTCCCGGGAGGTCGATGTCTTCCACCTCGGTGAGTGCCACGGCGAGAGGTGCCGTCATCTCCCACGTTTCGACGCCCATCTGAAGGGGGAGAGTCCACCCTACGCCGTCATAAGGTCGCAGCGGGCCACCCTCCCAGTCTGCCGGGCCAACCACACCTTGCCACAAATGCGAATAATCGCGGAGATCCGGATACGCCTGTCTCTCAAAAATGTTCTTTAGGAACAGGCCGAACGGCTGATTGGTCGGCAGCACAAAGGTACCCGCTGCAAAGGAAATCCCGTTGTGCTCAAACGCCTCGTCCGCGGTATAGACCTCTATCCCGTTGATCCTCATCCGCTCGAGGAGCGTCTTCGTACTTGCACGATCATCCTGGTCAGCCGGTACTATCCATCCATACGGGGGCTCTCCGCTGAAACGCTCTATCACGTCCGCTCCGGCCTTGTACTTGTCGTAGAGCAGCTCGTACTTGTATCTCGCTCCTACCTCGAGCACAGCCTTGCACGCAACGAGGTTGTACGCCACGGCGTCGCCGAGGCGCCACCACCCACCGCGCCATGGGTTTGGGTAGAAGGCTCCCATTGTCAGGTCGCGGTGTGCTTCGGGGAAGTCGTTCACGGTGAAGTGCTGCGGTGTAGCGTACCGATATAGCTGTGTCTCGGTGAGGATTGGCACGACATTGCGTCCCTCTACCACCTGCGTGGCGTAACCTGGGTACCACGCATCGTACCTGATGCGCGAGATCGCTCCCGGCATATCCTTCTCGTCGAAGGCCTTGCCCATGGCCGAACCGATGAGATTCCTCCAACGAATGATCAGCGGGTGCACGTTGGGGTTGGTCGGCTCGGCGTCTGGCGGGATCCAGATGCGTGCCGGGAACGGCCCGGTTTGATGTTGATTGTAGAGGATCTCCGGGTACCACTCTTGCGAATGCGCTCGGTTCATGTTTTGAGTCTCGAGCAAGTTCGCCATGAACGAGTCGCGGTTGTTGTCGTGTCCGACATACTTGTGATACAGCCAGGGAATCGGGCTCACTTCATAGGGTGTTCCGACGTTTCCCATATACCAGTCGGAGACGATGGTCATGCCATCCGGGTTCGCGAATACGAGCAGTGTAATCACACTATCTCGCACCGCGATGGTCAGCCTGTCAGATCCGGTGACGAGATCGTAGGCGAGTTGCGGCAGCAGCTGTGCCGGGGCAACCTCGGTTCCGTGCAGGCCACCGTCGATCCATACGATCGTTCGTCCCTCCTCAGCCAGGCGTTCGGCCTGCTCGTGCGTAACACCACGTGCGAGACTGATGCTCTTGTTTATCTCCTTGTATTGATCGAGCCGTGCAAGGTTTTCGGCTGAGGAGATCACCGCGTAATTCATTCTTCGCCCCGCCGACGTCGGTCCCATATCGAGAACCATCATTCGGTCGGTTTGACCGGCAATGTGTTCGAAGTAACCAATCGCCTGTTCGTACGTAAGTAGGAAAAAATCAGCACCTGGCTTAAAGCCAAAATGATCCTCAGGCGATGTGACCTGAGCCGTTACTTGAGGTACTAATGGGGTAGAAGCAAGGGACAGATGAAGTACAAACACGAACCCGACAAGTTTCAGAAATCGCATGGTACGTTCTCCGATTGTTGGCAAATCCAGGGTTCTGCACGGTATGTGAAACACAAATACTTTGATTTCGTGGTTGAACGGTGTCCGCTCGGCCAAGCTTCTTCGGTGTTACGCCCCGCGTTTCGCTTGAATAACAAATGTCTACGTTGGCGGGGGGATCGTTGGAACAATACGAGGGGGGGATGGTAGGTACAAGCCACGGTACGCATCTGCAGGACCGTAAGGTAGATTTGTCTATCGAGGCTGCGAAAATGGTGATGTGTCTGCAGTTCGGTTTTCCCGCTGTGCAGAACCACGTCTATGCTTGTCGAGCGATCGAAACGCAAGATGTGGGAGGTAATCCGTTGCGTACCAATCACGTTCATCATTCTTCGCGTTCAGATCAACTACACCCCAATTAGGGAGGATCAACACTATGAGGAGATTTGTTAGAAGCATGTCTGGGGGCTTTCTCGCAGCGTTGTTGCTTTGCGTGGGAATGTCTCCGGCCCTCGGTCAAGATACCGGCCAGATACAAGGTACGGTGACCGAGGAAGGAACTGGGCGCCCGCTCGCGGGAGTCCAAATCCTACTGCAGGGCCGCGGCATTCCTGCGGTTACCGACGCAGAAGGACGCTACACGATCACGAGCGCCCCGGTTGGCCGTGTTACACTCCGCGCTCGACTTATCGGGTATCTGACCGTGGGCCAAGGGCTCAACGTCTCGGCACAGCTACCGGTCACCGCCAATTTCGAGTTGGAGCGCACGGTAATCCAGCTCGATCAGATCGTCGTCACCGGCACGGGACGGGAGGTCGAACGACGCAAGCTGGCTGCTCCGGTGAACGTCGTAAACGTTGACGAGCTCTCCGAGGCGCCGGTTTCTGACGTCGCCGAGCTACTCCAGGGAAAGGTCGCCGGCGGTACGGTGAACGCGACCTCGGCACAGGGTGGCACGTCGGGCTTGATCAACTTCCGTGGCGTAACCAGCGTCTTCGGCAGCCAAACTCCGGTGATCTACATCGATGGAGTCCGCGTTGACAACGACGACGCGACAGCCGGCGGCACTGGCGGCGAGCAATCGTCTGCGCTTGCGGACCTGGTGACCACCGACATCGAGCGCATCGAGGTCACAAAGGGCGGCGCTGCGAGCACTCTGTACGGCTCCGACGCCGCAACGGGTGTGATTCAGATCTTCACGAAGAGAGGTAGCCCGGGTGCACCCAGGGTAACGGCGAGGATCGAGCAGGGAATCGATCAGCCCGAGCTCAAGTACATTTTCGACACAGGGATCATCTATCCGGACGAAATTGACGGGGGCGCCGACCCAGCGTGGCTCAAAAACAACTACTTCCAGAACGCACACCATCAGAACTACTACCTGGGCGTCTCCGGCGGCCGAGAGGACATCATCTACAGTGTGAGTGGACGTCTTCAGCACAACGATGGTGTGCAGCCCAAGAACGATGCGTTGCTCGTCAACCTACGCGGTTCAGTTCAGGCCGACGTAACTGACAAGCTAGGGATCACCTTCAACGCTAATTACACTCGCAACAAGTTTGCCCGTCTCTTCAACGGGACATCAATTGCCGACCCACTGACCAGCTTCGAAGTCGGTGACGTGTTCTTCTTCTCAGGTGAAGACAACTTCGATGACGCCGGTCGTGTGTTCTTGCTGCCGGAAATTGACGAGCAGGTGAACAGGTTCCGCTTTGGATCGGGTTTTGACTACCGGCATTCTCAGATCTTCTCCGCGCGAGGCACCATCGGATTGGATTACCGCACCAGTCAGCAGCGTCAGTTCTCGCCGCTCGGTGCCACTGTGGTCAACAACGGCAACGGTAACATCTTCAGATACCAGCGTGACTTCACGTCCGCGACACTCGATCTAGGTGGGACCTTCAGCTACCCCTACGAGGGACCGTTGACTTCAGATTTCACAGTTGGTGTGCAGGGATTCCGCGACGATGTCAGCATCACACAGATTGACGGTACCGACTTCGCGCTCCCGGGTGCACCAGAGTTCGACGCGGCAGCCACGATCGACGCCACCGAGGAAAACACCGAAATCTTCAACGGTGGCGTTTACCTCCAGGAAGAAGTCGGTATTGGAGATCGCCTGTTCTTGAACGCCGGCATGCGGATCGACGCCAACTCCACGTTCGGTGACGACGTGCAGGTGGAAGCATATCCCAAGTTCGGAGCCAGCTACATCCTGTCGGATGAGGTGTTCTTCCAGCAGGCGCTCGGTGGGCTCGTTAACACTTTGAAGTTGCGGTTCGCCTACGGTCAGACCGGAAAGTTCCCCGACCCGTTCCTCCGCGACCGTTCCTTCGATGCCACACAGTTCCGTGGCCAGAGTGCTGCCCGTTTCGATAATCCCGGCAACACCGACCTGGGTCCGGAAGTCGTAACCACGATCGAGCCTGGCATCGACCTCGCTGTACTGGACCAACGGGTTTCTGTGCAGTTCACGTATTTCGACGCGAAAACAACCGAAGCCATGATGTTCGTGCCCGAACAGCCTGTAACAGGCCTAGGGTCTCAGCTCAGGAACGTCGGTGAAATCACCAACTCTGGTATTGAGTTGGAGATGAACGTCAACGTGTTGGCCGGCGAGAAGGTCCGGTGGGATATCGGAGCTACGTACAACACAGTTGACAACCTAGTGACGGACCTTGGTGGCCAGGCGCCATTCTATCTCCCGGGCGGATCCCGCGACCTTCAGCGCGTCGAAGTAGGATACCCGGTTGGCGCGTGGCGTATCAGAACCCCGTACGACTCCAATGGCGACGGCATGCTTGATTCGGATTCGCTGGCATTCAGTGGCTCCAGCCCAATTCCGACAAAGACCGGCAGCTTCAACACCAATGTCACTCTGTTCGGCAACCTCACGTTCACAGCGAGTGCCGACTGGGCGACTGGTCACGAGGTGTTCGATTGGGGTTCGGCGTGGGCCACATTCAATGGCATCCGCCGCCGCGAGTTGATTGAGGATGGTTACTCCTGGCCGATCGAGCATGAGCTCGACGGCACCGAAATCGGCCCCTACTGGTACAGTTCCGCAATGAGCGAACTACTGCTCGACGGCGACTGGCTGAAATTGAGGCAGATCTCGGTTCGTTGGTCGGTGCCGCAGGACTACTCAGCTAAGTTCGGGTTCGACCGCGCGGTTCTCTATGGCAGCATTAGGAACCTGAAGATCTGGTCCAAGACCCCCATGATCGATCCGGAGTTGAACGGCGTTCGGTCGGACGGCAACCTGGCACTCGGTGGTGAGTCCAGTGTCACGCTGTCACCATCACGGCAGTTCAGGTTCGGTCTGGAAGTGGGATTCTAATGGTGACCACCCAACAGTTAAAACGCACAGGAGAAACAAGAGGAAGCGCTATGACTAGATCAAAAAGACGCAAGTCATATGCTAGCTGGGTGATCGCCGCAATCGCGACGCTGGGCCTGGCCGGCTGCGATTTTCTAGATCCGACGGATGTCGAGAACCCGGCGACGACCGACGATGATCTGGCCCAGTCCGATGAACCGACGATGGCCCTATTACCGGGCCTACGCGCACAGTTCGCCAGGGCACTCAACCCGGTGGATCCAGAAGTCATTAGTGATAACTACAACATTCGTGGAACCGGAATCGACAAGACCTTCGACGATCCACGACAAATCACGCCCGATCTCATGAGCAGAAGTGCTAGGTCGTACGACGACATGCAGGAGCTCCGGGCGCTTGCAGACTTCGTTCTCGACGACATTGTTCCGGACGATGCGACAGCTACCGACGAACAGATCGGCGAGGCTCGCTACTACAGGGGGATGGCGTACCTCCTCATGTCCGAGCGACTCGTGGCCGCACCAATTGAAGTCGATGGTACGCCGATCACGAGTTCGGCTATGCTCGACCTTGCGATTTCCGAATTCTCGGTAGCACAGGGTTTGGCGTCCACCGAGTTTGCCAACGCAAGTACGGCAGCGCTGGCCCGCGCAAACCACATGGCCGGCAACGCAACAGCTGCCCAAACGGCGGCAAACGCGGTTCTTGCGGCCGATCCCGCGTACGCGTTTGGGGTGGAATATGACCCAACGACGGTGAACAACGGCCCATTTGTATTCCTTTACCTCCGCGCCATCAAGGAGATGCAGCCGCTACCGCGTCTGGACTTCTTGGATCCGAAGTACACTGCCCGTGAGGCGCCGGTCTACGTCTCCAAGGCAGAAGAGATGCACCTAATCCTTGCCGAGGTAGAGTTCTCGCAGGGCAACTGGGCAAACGGTCGGGACCAGATTGCTCTTGCAGTCGACGTGTCCAACGCACGGCCGACCGAAGCCTTCGACGACGACGATCCGCGCCTCAACGATGATCTGAGCGAGCGGCCGCACGATGCGTCGATTATGGTACGTGCTGACGACAGCAGCCCCTATAGGGCGGGATTGGTTCTGTCACGTCCGGGCGTCGTCAATACACCGACGGTATCCTCAACTTCGTTGGACGCCGACAGCATCAGGTTGATTGCGCCGGCTCAGCAAGAGTCTCTGCTGCACGCTCTGTTCCTCGCGCGGCAGGAAATGTTATTGCTGGAAGGACGCAGAATGGCCGAGTTGGGCATCCGACTCCCTGTTTCGCAGGATGAGATCAACACGAATCCCAACATAGAAGAGGGTGGCACGGGAACGCAGGTCTTTGTTCCAAGCATCATCCCACCGTTGACCGAGATGGACCTCTATGCGCCGTGGAGTCCGTATGACGACGACGGCAATCTCGTGACAACGGATGTTACTTGCCTTTGGGACATGAACCGGGTGTTGGCGCAGAACTGGACCACATTTGGACCAGTTGCAGCACCGCCGGGTAGTTGAGTAAAGAGTAGTTCAGGAAGTTCTGTACGAGGGGTGGTCATGGCAACAGCCATGGCCACCTTTTGCTTATTTGGTTTTTTTGATGACTTCGATCACACCCGCCACCACTCCAGTACCCCATCGGTTTGTGGCGTCAGGGCCGTTCCAGTAGCGGAGTTCACGGATCTCGTTGATCGGGATGTCTCGCAGCACCTGGAGATCTCCATATCTGACATTATCCACGTACACTGCGGGCAATTCGCCTCC
>JBDHHK010000141.1:0-13338 GCA_039589395.1 Gemmatimonadota bacterium | reverse complement strand
ACCGTCTGGAGAGTACTTCGCAGACAGCTCAGCGCCTAGTTGGTCGGTTACCTGGTGGAGCAAGTCCGGTCTATCGCGGTCGAACGAATAGACGTCAGCATTTCCGCCCCGCGTCGAGGTTACAAGAATCTCACCCACCACATCGACGATCACAGTGTCGGTAGAGCCCCATGGAGTATTTGCGACCACTGATGCCGACCCGAGCCCAGCAGGTGCCAGGTTGCCATCCGAGTCTACTCCAACCACGGTGGTATCTGACGAGGTCCACGAGAGGCTAGAGGCCTCCGCTACCGGATTCCCGTCATCATCGGTAAAGGAGGCTCTGAGCTGAAAAAACTCTCCTCGAGCAATCGGTAGGGCATCAGGCTCAACGCTCAGCCCACCCGCAACGACGCTCACATTCCACACCACTTCCAAGCCTTCCCCGGGCGCGCGAACAGTCAACCGAGTTTGACCGAGTTCCTTGCCTGTTAGCGCTCCTGTTGACTCATCGAATGAGGCAAGGGTGGTGTCTGCCAGTACCCATGTAAGCGGAGCTTCAGGTATTGGCGACTCGTCCACCGCCAGCGGTGTCGCAGTGAAGGTTATTGCACCGCCGAGCGGCACCACCACCGCACCATCCGAATAGGGTGGCATTGCTTCCAAGTATTCCACTTGCGGGTGCACCATCACTGAGATTCTGCTTTCCTGACCAAAACCCGTGGCAATGACTTCAGCTTGCCCGCTACCCCTGCCAGTGATCACACCATGAGGGGAGACGTGGACCACACCGGGGTTGGTGGAACGCCAGACCAGCCAATTTGGAGCGAGCGGACGGTTGTTCTGATCGGGAACAGTTACCTCAACAGTGTCCGACAGGTTTGGAGAAATACCCAGCTGCGTTGAGGCAAAGGAGAACTCGGCCTGCGCTACCTGCACCGTCACGCGTGCAAGCAAGCCCGTTTGCGTCGTTGCCTCGAGCACACCCTGCCCAGGTGAAAGGCCCAGGATTCCGCCTTGTTCTCTGATTTCCGCCACACCTGGCTGCCCGAGGAAACGCCACGAAACTGCCGTGGGTGCAGCTAAATCGCCGTTGTCGTTGAGAAACCGGGGCTGTGGTCGGATTTCTTCGGACGGAAGCAGAAATATCGAAGCGGGCTCGATCTGTAGCACGGTCGCCACTCCACCACCGAATGCCGCACCACGTGCGCCGCCGGTTCCAACCACCTGAACCGCTGCCGAAGCCCGCCTGCTGCCGACGCGAACCTCAATCGCTGCGATACCCTCGCTCAGCCCTAACAATGCCGCGATGCCGGGTAAACTGGTATCCTCTTCCACCCGCACGACTCCGGGATCGCTGCTGGTCCAGGAAAACGACGCGGTGGTTACGATATCTCCACGCGCATCGTAAGCATCTGCCATCAGTTCCCGTCGCTCGCCCACAGACATGGTCACCGTAACCGGTGCTACCTGAACCTCGGCAACCTGTTGACAGACGATCTGGACCGGTAACGCCAAAACAAATACGACCAACACCACCGGTGTGATTAATCCAAGCGCTCGCATCATATTGATTGCCCAGTCCAATGACTGTAACTGCCTACAACTATTAGGGATATGTGCCGCTACGTTAGGAATCCGCTACGTAAGTGTCAAGACAACGAATCACCAACAAATAGTGACGCATGGCCAAAAAAACCAACGTCTTGCGCTTTACGCACACCTACACCGAATGTACAGGTCGTGAATAACTCCCCGCATTGTCCACTAATATTGGAAGGTCACACATGATTCGGTATCTGCAAACCCCGTCGTCAATCGTGCCAAACCTTCATCGTGGCGGGGAGAAACCCCGTGCGTCTCGGTTATACACCGCAACGTGTCGAGTTGTGCTCCTAGGATTCGTTTTGGTCGCCCTCGGCGCCTGCAGTGGTTCGGGTACAGGAGCAACTGCGTATGCGGGGGCAAGTGTATTCGACGGATCCGGCGCTCCACCGATCCTGGACGCCGTCATAATAGTCCGAGACGGGCTCATTGAGGCCATTGGATCTGAGGACGAAGTAAGGGTACCTCGGGGAGCTCAAGAGCTGCGCCTCGATGGTAGATGGGTCATACCGGGATTGATCGACTCACACGTGCACGCGGAAAGATGGACGTTGAGTCGTTTTCTATCTTACGGAGTCACCAGCGTTCGGTGCATGGGTGGAGCTCAAGAATCGATAGGCGCGTTGAGGGATTCTGTGTCGACCGGAGCTCTTCTCGGTCCCCGGCTCTTCATATCGGGAGCCATGATCGACGGGAGCCCGGCGACTTGGTCGGATGCGACCCCTGTGACATCCACCGCAGAAGCACGCCAGGCCGTCGACAGCAGGGTTTTGATCGACGCCACACAGGTCAAGGTCTATTCAAAGGTGAACCGAGAACTCCTTGCGGCCATCATGGACGAAGCGGCCGCACTTCAGATTCCGGTCGCAGCGCACCTCGGCAGAATAGATGCAGTATCAGCGGCTTCGATGGGAGTGCAATCGATCGAGCACATGACCGGAGTAGTCGAATCAACTTTTCCCGACCCGAGTAGGCTCTTTCGCGCACACTCCAGTTTCTTTGCTGGCTGGAAGAGCACGACCCGAGCATGGGCAAATCTCGATTCCACGTCTCTCGAATCCACTGCTCTGTCGCTTGTGGATGCCGGTGCAACGATCGTACCTACACTTGTGCTATATGAGACCTACGCACACCTGGCAGACAATGACTATGTCTCTTCTCTCGATCTTGACGGTGTACCGCAGGAAGTACGCGATGAGTGGGACATACCCGACCTCATTCGCCGTGCGCAGCTGTCTGCGAGCGACTACCGCGCGTTTAGACGATCCCGCCCGAAACAGGATCTTTTCGTGAGGTTGTACCGCAAACACAATGGCAGAATTGTGGCAGGTTCCGACTCACCGAATCAGCTGCTCGCCCCGGGCGCAAGCCTCCACGATGAGCTCGCACTGCTGGTGGCGGCTGGATTCAGCACGAGAGAGGCGTTGCTAGCTGCTACGAAGAACGCCGCCGGCTTGCTCGAAGCAGATTCGCTTGGTGTCCTTTCGGCCGGAAGTGCCGCCGATTTTGTGGTCCTGACCGGAAATCCCCTGGAGGACATTAGAAGTACGCGCACCGTGGAACGAGTGGTGTTCAAGGGCACCAGTTATCATGTGGAAGAACTACGAATGGATTGGCAGTAACAACGATGCAACCACTCTCTGTTCGCACGGCGCTCGTCCATGCCGACGAGAGCTGCCTCGGCAACGGACGGGACGGAAGGAACCCTGGAGGCGCTGGAGCACTGGTTGAGACCTTAACGTATGATGGGATCTCGAGGAGAGATCTCTATATTTCATCGCCCGACACCACAAACAACCGGATGGCGTTGTTGGGTGCGATCGTAACGCTAGGAGCACTCATCAAAGAGTCAGGCAGCTGGCGAATCGCCTACGTTTCAGATTCGCAGTATCTGGTGAAGGGAATGAGCGAGTGGATTGCTGGCTGGCGAGCGCGGGGGTGGCGAAGAAAAGGCGGTGCAATCGAGAACCTCGCCATGTGGCGCGAGCTTGACGCCGTTGCCGCACAGTTGTACGTCGAATGGAGGTGGGTGCGCGGGCACGCTGGCCATCCGAAGAATGAGTACGTTGACGCATTGGCGGTGAGGGCAGCAACCGACCAGATCGATTCAGGCGGCTTCTTGAAATCTGAGCTCGCTAGCTGGCTGGAAAACAAACAGGCAACGGGTCAGTTTATCAACTACGACGCCGACAAGGACGTGGTAGAGTCGAACGGTGAACTCTCGAGCGAAATATGACCGTGTTCAAAGATGGGGTTAGCGCAAACACGCATCCGATGAACCTGCTTCCTGACGGAGCAGACCCACAAACGGACCGCATCCCGCTGTACGAGGTATATATGCGGATGGCAGAGGAACTCGCGAAGCGGTCTACTTGCCTCCGCCTCCAGGTGGGGACGGTAATCACAGACGCCACACTTGAACATGTGGTTGCGATCGGGTACAACGGAAACGCAAAAGGACTGCCCAACATGTGCGATTCAGCTGTGCCCGGTAGCTGCGGATGCATCCACTCCGAGATGAATGCACTCGTCAAAGCTCCTGGCGCGACGCAAGACAAGGTTGTCTTCGTAACGGATAGCCCATGCGTAATGTGTGCGAAGCTAATGATCAACTCCGGCGTATCGCACGCGTTCTATCGCAGACCCTATAGGGATCCGAGCGGCATAGAACTGCTGGCATCAGCCGGAGTTGTCCCAGTTCACTACGATCGTTGGGTCGACGAGTGGCGTTAGGATGATCACATGGACGATCTAGAGCGGCTTTTTCGGCAGCTCGTGGAGGTGTTGGCGACAAACCAACCCGAGCGACTCGCCACAGCATTTCAGGTCTCGGAGCTATATCAGTCGATACTCCCCTATCGCAAATACAAGAAGCAGCTTGGCTTCGAGTGCAACGAAGATTACGAGATGGCAGTGCTGCGCTTGTTTGCGGGAGAGTCTGACTACGCTATGGTCGAACCTGCCGAAGTGCGGGAACAGCTGGCGGAAGAAGCACGGGCCACAAACCCGAACCCCGGCGCCTTCCGTGAGTTTGCAGCCGCAAGAGTAAAATTGAACGAGACCGCCGTCCGTTCCGTTCAAGTCGCGCTGCGATCGTTTGCACCTCCTCCCACCGATTTGCCAGAATCAAGGCCTGAACAATGGGCACAGTTCGCTCCTCCAGTTGAGACGACGATCGAAGAAACACTCAAACAACCCGTTTTCGAGGCCCTGGACCGTTCCGGCGAGACGGCACCGGCGGCTGATGCCGACGCAGCAACGTTGGCGCCGGAAATCGCGGAACCGATTCCCTCAGCGCCAACCTGTCCAAACTGTTCCGAGCGCTTGCCCACCCATCGGTCGGTTCAATACTGTCCGTTCTGCGGGACCCAATTGACCCCAGTGCCATGCCCTGTATGCGGAGACGAGATTGAGGTTGGCTGGCGGTTTTGTGTCACTTGCGGCAGGGATGGCGCAGAGGCATGAACGACCTGGTTCCCTCGGAGCCCCGCATCGATCAGCAAGCTCTCGAGCGGATCCTGCAACGCGCGACCGAACTTCAGAGCAGAGACCGAGAGATAGGAGACGGTTTGTCTGATACTGAGCTGATGCAGCTCGGCGAAGAGGTTGGCATACTGCCACAACATCTCAGACAGGCTCTTGTGGAGGAACGAACCCGAGCGTTGGCGGCTACGGACCGAGGAATGGTCTCCCGATTCATGGGGGGCAGCAGGGTAGCTGCACAGCGGACCGTGAACGGCAAGGTCGAAGAGACAGAAGCTGCATTGCGGGAGTGGATGTCGGAAGGAGAGCTGCTTCAGGTCAAACGTCGGTACCCAGATAGGACCTCTTGGGAACGCAAAGAAGGCGCGTTCGCATCCCTCAAACGGTCGTTCGGTGCCGGTGGACGGAAGTATGTATTGGCCGGTGCAGCGGAGATCGTATCCAAGGTATCTGATGCCGGCGGATCTCAGTGTCACGTTCAGCTGGTCGCCGACATATCGAACAAGAGAACCGGCTTCGCAATCGGTTCGAGCGTGTTGGTTGGAAGCGGTGCTTCAGTCACCGGGATTCTGTTGCTGCTTGGAGTGATGGCCCCAGTAGCAGTGATACCGGCCGTGGTATGTGTCCCCGTCGCCGCTAAGGTAGCTCGCTCGAACCTCAAGGAAATCGAAAAATTCCACGTAGCCCTGGAGCAGATTCTCGACCGGCTCGAGCACGGGGAGATTGAGCTCAAGCCAAAGCAGATCGGTCCAGCTGGGGGCGGCGTCGGTCGCATCGCAGACGAGATCCGGAAGAATCTGGGGATCTAATACCAATGGTCCGGCATTCGGTACCAGCTTCGGCTATCGTTGTCCTGATCGTTTGGTGCGCATGCGGAGCAGGCGGTGTGCGTCCCACATTTCGCCCCTTTCCTCAGGCAATCGTCGACACCGTAGTCGGTGAGCCCCAAGAGATAGTCGAACACATATCCGAACTGCTGCGAGAGGAGGCGATCGAGCTACGCTGGGTGAGAGTTCGTGAAGGATACGTCGAAACCAAATGGTTCGATTCTGTCACCGGCGCTACCGGAGGTGGACGAAGCCTCAACACAGCAGGTATGGTCCGATTACGGTTTTGGACCGATATCGTGATGGAGCACCAGTCAGTCGTAGTGGGGGAGGCGGTGCACAGGCGGGTCGTAGACCCATCCCTCCCAGTGCGAGAGACGGAGGTGCATGTTCCACCCGATCACGGTGGATACGAGATTCTGCAGCGTGTATTTGAATCCCTGGCCTCAGGCGGCCACGGCCACGAACATTGACATTCGCCGACAAAGAACGAGTGGCTAAAGCAGACAAGCAGTTCTGCAACGCTATGCTACCAAGGGTATCACGCACATTTGCGATCTGTATACGCCTGCTACCGCCGGATTTGGAGCATCCTGTTCTGATCGCATACCTGCTCTGCCGCATCGCTGATACAATCGAGGACACGACCAGCTTGAGCGCTGCCGAAAAGCAGCGCCTGCTAGAGCGCTTCAGCGACTGCATCCAGCCAGCCGGAGCGGACCCGGCACCACTGCAGGAAGCGTTTGTCTCGTACAAGGACGACGACGAGCAGTTGGCAAGTCAAGCGGACGCGGTATTGCGTGAGTTCCGCCGCCTGTCCGAGCCACGTCAAACCGCAATACGTCCCTGGGTATTGGAGATGTGTTCGGGGATGGCTGACTTCGTAAGCAGTCCGAATTCCGACGACGCCGGTTTCGTAACCTCGCTCGACACTACTGAAGATCTCGACCGTTACTGCTATTATGTGGCCGGTACAGTGGGTCACATGTTGACCGCGTTGTTCGCACAGGTCACGCCTCCGATACCCGACGATGATTTCGAGCGTATGAAGGCTCTTGCCACGAGCTTCGGACTGGGTTTGCAGCTCACCAACATCATCAAGGATGTTGCGGATGACCGTCAGCGAGGACACAACTACGTGCCTCGTCAGTTGTGCCTCATTGCCGGTATCGAGCCGAAAGACGTGCAGGACGGGAAGTACGTGCACGAATCGCGGGAAGTCGTAAATGCACTCGTGGAAAAGGCGCAGGGGCATCTGTGCGACGCACTCGAGTACTCCATGTGCGTGCCCGGAAAACAACGCGGGATAAGAGCGTTTTGTCTCACATCTCTCTTCTTCGCAGTTAAGACCCTGCGTCTGACACAGCAGGACGACACCGTGCTCGACCCCAACCAGAAGGTGAAGATCACTCGCTCGTCCGTTCGGCGCACAATCATCACCACGGGTCTCATCGCCTCCAACAATGCTCTGGTCAAAGCATATTTCCGCCGGTTGGCCGGCCCCGGGTGGTGGTCGCGCTACCTAGCTACGCGCAACGATAGGTGACTATCTCCCTGGTAGTCGCTGTCGCAGAAAACGGAGTCATAGGCAGAGGTGGTGGACTGCCGTGGCACCTCCCTGATGACCTCGTGAGGTTCAAAGAGCTTACATCGGGCAGCACGATTGTGATGGGTAGGAAGACCTTCGAGTCCATCGGGAGACCTCTGCCAAACAGGCAGAATATAGTATTGACCAGAGACAGAGCATTCGAGAGTGAAGGCGTTGAGTTGGTACATGAACTCGAGAATGTACTGCTGCTCGATGATAGAGAGTGTGAGATCTTCGTCATCGGCGGCGCCGAGGTCTTTGGCTTGTTACTTCCGTATGCAGAGCGTCTGTACCAAACGGTGGTTCACGCTGCGGTTGAGGGAGATACGCACTTCGACGAGATCGACAAGTCGGAATGGGAGCTTTGTCAGGACGAATTCCACGACGCCGACCAACAACACGAACATCCCTTCAGCTTCAGACTATGGGTACGTCGCGCGCAGAGGCCCGCGTCGTAATCCGCACAACACGGGCCGCTGTTGAGTTACTCTTCGCGAAGCGTCCGGTAGATTACTTCGCCGCGTCTTCCTCTGCTTTCTTACGTTCAGCGATGATCTTCTCCGCGACGTCGGAGGGTACTTCCTGATACGAACGGAACTTCCAGGCAAACGTTCCTCTACCGTGTGTCATTGAATGGAGTTGTGTGGAATACCGATACATCTCGGCTTCCGGCACAGTAGCTTTGACTTTCGTCATATTCCGATCTGGTTCAGAGCCCAGAATCTGGCCACGGCGCGACGACAGATCACCCATCACATCGCCGAGATTCTCATCCGGCGTCCATACTTCCACATCGTGCACCGGCTCGAGGATGATCGGCTTGCAGCTCGGCGCGACGTTTCGGAACGCCTGAATGCCGGCCATCTTGAATGCTTGCTCGCTGCTATCGACAGCGTGAAAGCTGCCATCGTAACAGTCGACCCTGAAGTCGACGACTGGCGAGCCCGCAAGCACACCTCGCTCGGCGGCTTCCTTCACACCCTTGTCAACGGCAGGGATGTACTTTGAAGGAATCGACCCACCCACAATCGAATTGGTGAACTCATAGCCGGTACCGCGAGGCTGCGGTTCAATGCGGATCCAGCAGTCGCCAAACTGGCCACGGCCACCCGACTGTTTCTTATGCCGCCCCTGACCCTCGGCCTTCTTCTTGAAGGTCTCGCGATATGCGACCAACGGCTTCAAGATCTCGGAGTGAACACCGTATTTGCGCTCCAGCCTGTTGACAATCACTTCCAGGTGCCGTTCACCCCTACCGCTAATGAGAGTCTGACGTAGTTCCGGGTTGAACTCGTGGTGGAACGTTGGGTCTTCATCGTGTAGCTTCTGCAACCCGGTCGAGAGCTTGTCTTCCTCGCCTCGCTTGGTCACTGCAACAGCCAGCACGATGAGAGGATCGGGAAACGGGATCTTTGCGAGAGCTGTCGGGGTCCCCTGTGTGGAGAGCGTATCGTTCGTGTGCGTGTCCTTCAGCTTTGCGACTACGCCGATATCTCCTGCATGCAGCTCCAGTACTTCGGTGCGGTCTTTGCCCTGCGCCACGGAAAGGTGATTTAGCTTTTCGAGTGATCCTCGTGGTGCGTTGTACACTTCGGAGCCATTGCTCACCTTGCCGGAAACGATCTTGAACAGGGATACCTCTCCGACGTGTGGCTCGGCAACGGTCTTGAAAACGTGGGCAACCACAGGACCGTCGTCCGAAGCCTCGAGGGCCAGTTCTGTGCCCTTCTCCCATATCGTTGTGTTGACCACCGGGCATTCAGCGGGCGACGGTACGAGAGCTACCAACTCAGACAAAAGAGCGCGAGTCCCGTATGTCAGCGTGGCAGAACAGCACATCAATGGGAATATCTCGCCCTTCGCGATGCCCGTCTTTAGGGCCGCAAATGCCTCTTCGCGAGAAATCTCCTCACCGTCGAAGTAACGCTCCATGAGCGCCTCGTCGGTGGCGGCGATTTCCTCGATAAGCTGTTGCGAGTACTCCTCGAGTTTGTCCCGGTATTCCTCGGGAACGTCGACCTCGTCATACTCACCGGTCTTGGTTCCGGCCGAGTACATGTGGCACTTCTTTGAGAAGAGATCGATGATACCCTTGAACTCGGCACCCTCCCCTACCGGGAGTTGGATAGGCACCACGCTGCCAGTCAGGTCTTTCTTGATGCCGGCGAGCACCTTCTCGAAGTCAGCGTTTTCCTTGTCCATCATCGATGCTACAAAGAGCCTAGGAATGCCGCGCTCGGTTGTGTATCGCCACACCTGCTCGGTCCCTGCCTCTACACCGGCTGTTGCGCCGATGACAACAACAGCCGCGTCCGCCGCATAGACGCCGGCTAGGGCGTCTCCAGTGAAGTCCAGGTATCCTGGAGTGTCGACGAGATTGATCTTCGTGTTTTCCCACTCCGCGTGGGCTAAACCCAAGCTGATGGAATACTGTCGCTCGATTTCGTCGGGGGTGTAGTCGGTGAGGGCTGTACCGTCGGGTACCGAACCATGTCGCTTGCTGCTGCCTGCCACGAACGCTAGAGCATCGACGAGGGCCGTCTTGCCGCTGGCGCCGTGGCCAATCACAGCCACGTTGCGTATAGCACCACTTTCATAGACACGCATGAAATACCTCCTGCACAAGGGACGGGGAACATCGTCAGGGAATAATGCAAAGTCAAACCCCAGTGAATGGGGTTGCCCGAATATCTCCCAAACGCTCCGGTCCAGTCGGTGTACGATGGTCGTTACGATCGTGTTACATTTGGACGCCCGGCATTGCTCGCTCGAGTACTCGGTAGTTCATGGGACGAAAGGAAAAGGTAGTGTTCCACCCTCGTTGGCTCGTTCTGAGCCTCCTCTGTGTTTGTGTAGCGTTTGCGCCTGCATCGGCGCAGGCTCGAGCACTCCTCGTTTTCGGTCAGGCTGGGCGCATGTTCCCTATTTTGAGCCTGAGCGGGGAAGGTGATGACATGAGTCCGGGGCAAGCCTACGGTGGAGGCCTCGGGCTACAGCTGGGACCGACGACCGCGCTCAGGGCCACGGTTAACATCTCAAAGAGCAACCATCGAAGTGAGACAGTTAACCTCAGCAATCCAACGTTCACGCAGTCCTATTTCGGAATAGATCTGATGTTCGGAGCTCCGTCAGATGCGGGGCTTGCGCCGTACATCTTCTTCGGTAGCGGTCGGTTGACTGTCGATCCAGCACAAGCCAGCCTCAAGACTTTCACCAAGTTGGCCGGACGATTGGGAACCGGCGTTAACTACGTTCCCGATAACAGCTTTATCGTGTTGTTTGTGGAAGCATACGGTTGGATATACGAGTTTGAGCTGCTGGGCTTCAAGGAGTTCCAACTCAATTCCGCTATCTTGGTGGGGATGGCCTTTGCGGTGCCGTTCTAGATCAGCGTTTGCACCCGTGGTCAGTGCTTTCGTACTGCTCACCGCCTCCGGATGCGGTGGCGGCGCGTCCTTCGGAACGGTTGAATTCGGAGAGCTGGTCTATTCGGGGACGGTTGATGGCGACTATTTGGCCCGGCAGCTCCTTCAGTTGGATCCGCCGTTCGAGGCATGCTATGTACGCGTGAAGAGGCGGGCACGAACTACCGAAGGTGTAGTGGGGTTGTCCCTGAAAGGCGGCAACGGTCGATTGGCCGGAGAGATTACGTCCAATTCGACTGGGAGTACGGAACTCGGAGATTGTGTGCTGGGCGCTATATCGGGTCTGACGATCATTGAACCCGAGGACTCAGCTCCGTGGGACTATACTGCCGAATGGTCAGTTTCGTTTGAGCTTGCGCGCCTGGATCGCAGCACCAACTGACTCTTCTTGAATCAAGCCGCGAACGCAGGTCCCCGGGGGATCCGGCGTTCGCTATCTCAGGTCGAAGTCAGACCCTAGGTAGCTTCCGCCTCGACCTTTCGAACATTGGTGGCGTGGAGCCCCTTTGGGCCTTCAGCGACCTCAAATTCCACTTGCTCGTTTTCAGCAAGAGTGCGGAATCCCGACCCTTCAATTGCGGAGTAGTGCACGAACACATCGGGACCTTTGCGGTATTGAACCACTTGACCTTGCCATTGGCCATGCTGCCGAATTCCTCCGTACGAGCCAAGAGCCACCACCGGTCGCCGCGGCCTGGGAACGGCCGAACGCCGGGCGACTTCCGATAAGTTTCAGGCGATGTACGGGCTTGTCAATAGCACGACGGGGCTGGGCTGCCAGCCTAATCGAATCGAAGAGATTTGCCCACTGAGATTAGTAGCCGCCGAATATCAGACGGCAGGCCAGAATGGCGTCTCCGGAAAGGGGACCGCACGTTCTCGGCACCCATGTTTCCGTGGACGATTATGGTCTCACTACAAAAAGAGCGCCTTGCACGATGCGAGTCGAGAATACGCTCTGGCCCAGTGTCAGATACGTTCCAGCGACCTGTTCCGTCTCTCTCCGAAATTCTATTGCATGTTCTTCTGACCAGAAGAAAAGGCTTTTGCGTCAGTAGTCATCGATGATGTTGGGGTCGGTGAATTCCTCCCACTGAACATCAGGCTCGAAACCCAACGGTTGGGGACCGCCCTCGAGGATTCGATAATACAGCCCACTGTCTACCGACAGCCTCATTTGCGACTGCCTGAAGTGCCTTTCAGCTTCCTCCCGTTGACAGTGGCCTAATTGGGGTAGGCCAGGACGTTATCCACAGACACTTCAAAGTGCTGTCCAGTGTTTCTGTTGTCCTCATTCCGCACGGTGATTCTGAATGCCATTTCTTCGGGCAGGCCCGGGAAGAAATCGTCGCTCACTTCCATCGACATCGTCAGCCACCCAGGCAGCAGGTCACTCTCCTCCACTGTGACTGGGCCAACGGTGAATGGAGCCAATGCCGAGGGATCGAATGCAACTGTAATCCCCGTCCAGTTCGCGTCGATGGTGCTCAAACGAGCTCTGATCTCGTCCGTGGCCGCCAGGTAATCCACTGTCAGGACGCAAAGAAGTTGTGTTTGCACGTGGACAGGACTCCACGAAACGACCACGAAGTCGATCTCGATCCGGTCAAAGCCGACGCATGTAGCATTTTCCGTTGGATCGAATGTCCCCGGTACAGGTGTTAGGTAATCCAGCTGAACCACCTGGCCCTTTGCCAGCGTGAAATCCTGGCTGACGTAGCCGAAGTTATTGAACGAAGAGTTGGTGCATGACGCGTCACCGGTGGGACCTGCGCCAACCGAAACTGTCGCCATGTGATTGCCGTCAAGCTCAACCCTGTCTACTGAGTAGTTCTGGGTACCGCCGTAAGTCCACGCCGGGTAGAAGTCGCCGGACTCAAGATTACCATTGATCACTCCGTCGACCCCGGTGATCGCTGCAGCGCCCTCGACACCGTTCGTTGTCGCCGTGATTGTGACAGCACCGTCCTCAACCACAATCACCATGCCTGAATCGTCCACAGTCGCAACAACCTCGTCTGACGACGACCAGGCAAACACCTTGTCGGGAATCGCGTGATCACCGGCATCCCACGCAGTTGCCGCCAATTGCATCGTCCCACGGGCGGAACTCAACGTGACTGTTGCCGGATCCACCGTTATCGCCTCGACGATCTGCGATACCGTCACCGATGCGGTCGCCGAAATACCGTCGGCGGTGACCGTGATCCACGTCACGCCATTCTTCAACGCGGTCACCAAACCCGAGGCGTTTACGGTGGCACAGTTAGGACGCGACGAGGTCCAAGCAAATGACTTGTCTGAAATCAGATTTCCGCTGACATCGTACGCGCTAGCGGCGAGTTGAACTGTCTCGCCAATGGAGACCAGAGTATCGGAGGAGGGATTGACCACAACCGAGGCTACAGGTTGACCATCCGGGCCAGCAGCC
>JBDHHK010000140.1:0-11824 GCA_039589395.1 Gemmatimonadota bacterium | reverse complement strand
CAACCGCTGACACGTATGGTGAGCGCTGCTGTGGCTCCCACTCCCTCCCCCGAAGGCGAAGTGTTCTTCCTCGCTCTTCACAGCCGCGGCTGGGACCTGCGACGAATCACTCTGAATTCAACCCTCGCAGAGCCTGTGGTGGTTACCGATCCGGAACATACGCCTGCAGCCGCGGCCCGGTCCGTTAGCGGCATTTCGCTACAACAGTCAGAGCTAGGACAGGCCACTGGGTACGGTCTGGGGCCAAGGTACGCTCTACCGTTACCTCTGTTTGACGGAAGCATTGCAGGATGGTCCGCCGGCCTCGCCCTGCGAAGTACCGATCCGATCGGCAAGTTCACATGGCAGCTCCAAGGTATGCACGGATCCGCAGATGGCTGGCGTGGTGGTGGAGCGGAGATTTTGTGGCGCGGATTTCAGCCGTGGGTACGGGTACAGGGATTTTTCCTCGAGGGACCGCTCGCTGGGGTGTCTGGTGCGGCGTCGACCGCTGAGCGTGGAGCGTGGGACGACGATTACTACGGTGGAGTTGTTTCGTTAGAACTACGGCATACTGGCTTGGGTACCGTACATCGCTTTAGGGCGGGTGGTAGCGTTGGCCGACTCGACTCGATTCAAAACCGAGTCTTGGCTTTTGCAGAATACGGGCTCGGTTTGCTGCAAACGCGCGGATCGAGACGGTTCAGTCAAACCCTCGGGATCCATGGCTCTGCCGGTCGTACCGGGGACCAGAACTGGGTACGCTGGCGCCTTTCCGGATCGGCCAGTGCCCAACTGACCGGCCTGGGCTTTAGCGTGTCCGGTTTGATCGCAGGTACCGATGCGCCTCGGTTCTCTGATGAGGAGCTCACCGTGGGCGGTAGCGAACCTAGGCTCTTCGACCCAGCGATCGCGTCGTTCCGCCTGGCCATGCCGGCCCTGAGACTCGGCACCCTACGTGGTGACCTTGTGCAGACAGTCCGCGCGGAAGTCGACGCAGGATTTCCGCTCACGGTCTTCTTCTGGACTGGCAACGAGGTCGGAGACGGGCTTGACTGGTATCGACTCGCCGGCGTAGAGATAGACGAGAGACTGCCGGAGATGTCTTACCTACGCCTTCCAGCAGTTCGCGTTCGGCTGGGTGCAGCTCGGGCTTTCAGCCAGCCAGACAAGGGCGAATGGACTGCGTGGGCAACGCTGTCCTACCGGCCCTAATATGGCTGCAGTTCTCGCTTGTGTAGCGGATGGACCGAGAGGAGGTTACGCTTCTTGTGTCCACTCCCGCGTCAGCTGCAATACTCGGTCGACGTCATCTGTGTTGTTGTACACGTGAAGTGAGAAACGGAGTATTCCTCGCCTGATCGCGAGTTTCACACTGTTCTCTATCAAGTAGTCGTGCAGAGAGTTCATTCTCGGATCGTCGGCGGTGTAGTGCCGCCCGCCGCCACTAGTACCCACGGCAACGATGTGCCCGATGTGTGGTCCAGGCGGCCCGCCGGCAACCGGCAGCCCTAGTTCCAGCATACCATCGATCAAACGAGACGCCAGTCCCTTCACATACTTCTCAATTGCAGGTGTGCCGAGTTCGTGAATCAGCGCCATCGAAGCTTCTGCGGCCGTTGCGCCCAGATAGTTGTAGTTGCCTAGATCGAACCGCCGCGCTCCACGGGCATACTCCAGCTGGTCCACGTCCATGGCGGTCTCGTGCCGGTCCGCGTCCAAAGCAACACCAAACCGCGCCAGGTAGACTGGCTGAATTCGTTCGGCCCACTCTCGGCGACAATACAGAAACCCGGCGCCATAGAACGCCATCATCGCTTTCTGAGTCGCAACGGCAAGTCCGTCGACACCCATGGCCTTCACATCGGTGTGTTCGACCCCAATAGACTGAGCGGCGTCAACCAAAAGGAACACTCCGAGCTCGCTGCACCTTTTGGCGATCGGCGCGACGTTCGTGATGAACCCAGGTGAGAAAGAGACTGTCGGGACAGTAACCAGACGGGTTTTCTCATCAATGCTCTCCGCGAACAGGTCGGCAGGTAACCGGCCCTCATCTGGCTCGACAGCGCGAATCTCAACACCTAACCGCTTGTGAAGGTTCAACCATGGATAAACGTTGTTAGGGTGCTCCAGTTGGGGACAATACACCACGTTGTCTCCCGACTCCCACGGTAGCGAGGCAGCAATGGTGCTCAGTCCCTCAGACGCATTCTTTGTGAACGCGATCTCGTCTGGGTGAGCGTTGATGAGCTTTGCGAAGCTCTCTCTAGTTCGCTCGATCATTGCGAATTCGGACTGCTTTTCCCAACTGCCGAATTGGTGGCTGTCGATATAGGTGTCGACCGCTTCGCGCACGCGGGTTGAAAGCAGGCCACGGACCGCAACGTTCATATACGTCAGCCGTTCAGTGGCGGGGAAAAGCTTGCGAACCACAGGCCCGTCTATATCGTCAACACGTTTGTTCATCCGTGTAACTCTCCTCAGGCAATTCTAAGCGCTGTTGACGCCAACATTTCATAACCCCAAATAGGACTCAACCGCGTCAACATCTGGTGTGATAATCTCCGGAAGTTCTTTGGAGTCAAATGCAGCTTGTGGTGCGTTGAGGCCGTGGCCCGTCAACATGCATACGGTGCGCTGAGCGTCCGGCAATCGGTCTTCCCTAATTGCCTGGCTGAGTCCAGCTATGGATACCGCCCCGGCCGGTTCGGTGAATATTCCCTCATCGGATCCCAGAGACCGAATGGAATCAGCAACCTCCTGATCAGAAACCGAGATGAAGAATCCGGCAGATTCGCGAGCTGCCACCAAGGCCTGCTTTCCCCAGTAGGGGTTGTTGTTCATCAAGGCATCAGAAAACGATGGCGATTTTTCCACTGGCGTAACCGCTGCTCGTCCTTCTTCGAACGCACGCGTGACAGGATCGCAAGCAGCCAGCTGGACCCCAACTAGCATCGGCATGTTTAGCAAGATTCCCATCTCCACCATCTCGGACAGTCCAGTGTATGCGGCCACAATCCCAGCGGAGCCACCACACGGAATCAGAATCACGTCGGGTGCGTGGCCTCCTAGCTGCCACACGATTTCATACACGGCTGTGCGCTTTGCTGCGATCCGATAAGGGTTGGGTCCGCCAGCATGCATCCAACTGTGCCGCTCGAGCATTTCACTGCAGAGACGGCTCGCAACACTCATGTCTCCGTCGACGCGAACAACTCGCGCACCGTAAACGAGGCATTTGAACACCTTGGCGGGAGATGTGTCACTCTGAATGAACACGACCGAGTTGAGGCCGGCCCTGGCTGCATAGGCTGCCACCGACGCCGCGTTATTCCCAGAAGATGCGACACAGATGGTGTCATACCCGAGCTCGATTGCCTTGAGCGCACACAAGGATGTTCCCCTGTCTTTGAGTGACAGTGTCGGGCCCATTTCCAATTTGAAGCGCAGGTCTTCCACTCCCAAAGCCTCCGCCATTCTCGAAGACTCGACCAGCGGTGTCTGCGTTTCGCCGAGAGAGACCTTTTCGATCAGCTCGGGTCGGTCGATCGGGAGAATCGCCAGCCATTGTTCCAAAAACGATTGGGAGGAAAACGTGGTTTTCTCTTGTTGGAGCGCTTGACCCATTTGTTCAAGATCATAACCGACCTGCAGCGGCTCTCCGCAGGAAGCACATGCCAAACGGAATTCGGATTCAGGAATGGAAAAGTCGCATCTTCGACAGTGCAAGCCGGTTGCAGCGCTCATGGCGCACCCTTCGTCATTCTTGGCCTAAGTACCTACACGAACTCGACCACCCATCTTCCTCGGAGCCGCGTTTGCTGAGTTCCTTCTTTGTCATGCGGGCTTCGGGCGGCGCTCCTCAGAACGCGCGACTATGATCGTGCCCACCATATCACCCATGCAGTTGATGGTCGTGCTTCCCATGTCTATGAGCCTGTAGATTCCGCCAACGATTGCCGCGATCTCGAGCGGCAAGTTGAAGGCCTGAACGAAAATCAGTGCGATGACCAGCCCTCCACCCGGAATCCCACCCGACCCATTACTCAGAATCATGCCGATCAGCACGATCGTTACCTGCGAAGCGAGCGAGAATTCAACGCCTGCGGCCTGCGCTGTGAAGAGCAGCACGCCCGCCAGAATGATTGCGGTGCCGTCCTTGTTCAGTTGTGCACCAAGTGGCAAGGTGAATGCGTACACGCTGCGCGGCAGCTTCACACGCTCTTCGGCAACGTCCAACGACACGGCTAGGCTCGCAAGGCTGCTGCATGTAGCGACCGTTGTGGCGTAGAGCGGACCGGTTTTCTTGAAGAACTCAATCGGTGAGTATTTCGCGAGCAGAACAAGCAGCAACATGTAGAAGACCACCATGATGGCCTGCGAGCCCCACACCCCCCCGATGAAAAGTGCGAGCGGTCCGAAGATGACGGAGCCGTACTCGCCGACGGTGGCCGCTGTGAGCGCACCAATTCCAATCGGGCCAAAATGCATGATCACACCCACCAGCTTCCTGAAGAGCTCAGCCAGCACACCGTAGGCGTTCTGGAGAGTTTCCCGTGACTTGAGCGGGAGCAACAACGTCACTACGCCAAGGAAGATCGCGAAGACCACCACCTGGGCCACGTTGCCGGATGCAAACGCCTCGAACGGATTTTCCGGAATCAACCCAAGAAGAACGTCAGTGATACCTGGCACGTCCCCGAACGTCTCGTCCACCTGCTCCGCCAGCTGCATGCCGGCACCGGGCTGCAGCATGTGCATGACAAATAGGCCAAGGGTGAGCGCGATCGTCGTGGTGATCATGTAGTAGAGGATGATCTTGCCACCGAGTCTACCGAGTGCGCTCACATCGGTCAGACTCGTGATACCGGCTAGCAGATTGAAGAACACGAGCGGGATCACCGCCATCATGAGAAGGCGAATGAAGAGATCGCCCAGCGGCTGGAGAATCATGGCGCGTTCGCCGGCAACTATCCCTACGCCGAGACCCACCACCATGAAGATGAGAATCTTCGCACCTAGCGTTAGGCGGCGGTATCGAGCGTACAAGCCTAACACACCTGTCTTACGGAATCGCCCATTGGTGTCCGAGGGAATCGAGGGCGCGCGCCATCAGGAGCTCGAAATAGCGATCGAAGTTGTCACGGGTGAACGGAATCCACTCAGCGGCGAGTGAGGGATTTCCTTCCAGGATCTCACCGTTGGGACGTATGGTGTGCCCTATGTTCCACTCGAAGAACACAGATCCGATACCCGGCACGTCGAGCGTCTCACCCCACTCCCAGGTATTACTGTATCCGCCCATCGTCATCCCGATCGTGTGGATACCAGTCTCGGGATTGTCCTCCACCATCGATGCAAACTGATCCAGGTTCGATCCGCCCCATGGGAAGAAGAGCATGACCTTCTCGCCGGTAAACCGCTCCGGTGCCGGATCCATCACGCCGTCGCTGCCGCGCGGGAAGTTCCTGAGCTTGAATGGCTCGTTAGTCGTATACGAACGACCCTCGGCGATGGCGTCGTTTATCCACGCCTCGACTTCCGGTCCGTGATTGGCCTTGTTTGCGTCAACGAACGCAGGGTCGCTGATTCTGACGTTGCCGAATGTGTTCTTGAATGGAGCATCTGCCAAAGCGCGAACCACGAGCTCGCTTCCGGTACCTCCGCTACCGTGGGTACCGTCGATGATTACGTCGTAGCCGAGTGCACCCCCGCGCGCAGCAGCGGCAACGAGGTCGTTGATGCTCTGTTCGGTATCCTCGAGGTCGTACCATTCAATCAGTGCGACACCGATGTTCCGATTCAGGTAGAGCGCGGCATCGAGGTCGTTGTCAAAAACTGACTCGAAACCGAACTTCTGGTAGAAGTTCCTGTACCGCGCGGCGTTCTCCACACGATCGCCGATTACTGCCGGTGTATACTGCCACTCAACCACCTCGGCGGATTCGAAATCATAGCTGAGCGTCACGTCATACCAGTCACCAGTCACACCTTGTTCAAGTGTGTAGCTGACGGAATCGCCTTCTGCGTAGAGTTCCGGGCCAAACAACGAGTTCTTGGTCGACAGGTACACCGGTGCTTGTTTGAGATATACGTGACGCCGCGTGGAGCCGCGCAAATACGGCTCCAACATCCACAGATATTCGTTGGTGGGAATACCGTTCACCGCAATCAGCCGATCGCCTCGGTTAACACCTAAGTCAGCAACCTCGGCTGTAAAATTCGTCACAAAGAAGAATGGCTCGTTCTCCTCCGAGAGGTCGGGGTAGAACCGGACGGGCGCAAACCGGCTGTCGATGACCGAGTCGGTGAGGTCGAGGTTCAGGTGGTTGTCTTTACGGATGTAATTGAGCTTGTGGATGGCTCGTAGCATCTTCTCGCGTGTATCCGCGGCCGCGAACTCGGCGCGGAGGCCGTGTAGTTCCAATTCCCGCTCGAATGTGGAACCGATGGCCTCCCACTTGAATGGCGACCACGCCGTACGATCCATGGTCTTCGCGACAAACAAGTCATAGAATGCAGTTCGCTCGTTGTCTTCGTAATCGATCAGCGGGAGAATCTCAAAGCTCCACATCTCGCTCCACTCACCGGCGCCACCCAGACTCCGAACTCGCCAGTTGTGTGCGCCAACCGCCAGCACCGTATCGAAGGTCGTTGCGCCGGCGACAATCTGCGTGTGGCCGTCTAGCTCGAGCTCGTACGCAGTGGCTCGGCCACCTCGATCCGGCATCCACATGAGTGATACGAATGAACGAGTGCGTTCTTCGCCGTTCGGTGGGTGAACGAGTCGGAGAGTACTTCTCTCTTCAACTGACACCAGCGCAAGCTGCGCCATTGCCAGGAAGACCAGTACTATCGAGCGGTACCGCGATCTATCAATATCTCTAAAAAACTTCACCCGCATCTTACTCATTTCTGCTCGAGTTAACGCCCGCCATCGGGACGGATAAAGAACCGTCCTCGCACGACCAAGTCAACCCGCCAGCTAGTGCCACACGACCCGTGACAACATCGGCCAAAAGCCGTAGTATCAGATTCACACGTTCTACCGCACGCAGCAGGAGTGACCGAACATGAGCACGATGGATCGCCGCAAGTTCATCGGGGGATTGGCCATAGGAACGACGGCATGGGCAGCCACGGGCGAGCAGACCTTTCCCAGGCGAGTTCTGACGAGCAACGACAAACGTTCTGCCTATCCCCATCGGCTTCAATCCGAGCTGCTCGTGCCCGCCTTCCGACCGATGCCACTTGGATCGATTCGCCCCAGAGGCTGGTTGGCTAGACAGCTTCGTTTACAGGCCGATGGGTTGAGCGGACACCTCGATGAGTTCTGGCCCGACGTCGCCGACAGCAAATGGTTTGGAGGAGCAGCGGAGGGATGGGAACGTGCCCCTTATTGGCTCGATGGCGTGATTCCCCTCGCATGGCTGCTCCAGGATGAACAACTGAAAGAAAAGGTCACCGGATACATCGGTACGATCGTCGAGCGACAGCGTCCCGATGGCTGGTATGGCCCCTACGAAATCGATTCCGAAGGCAGAGCTTACGACCTATGGGCGATTCTGCTCGCCAACAAGATGATGGTCCAATATCATGAGGCGACGGGCGATGCGAGTGTATTGCGTGCGATAGAGAAAAGCCTCAGAACGCTTGCATCCGGACTCGAGCACACGCCGCTACACAACTGGGGACGGTTTCGCTGGTTCGAGGGCCTAATCCCAACCTTCTATCTGTACGAAAGAACCGGCGAGATCTGGCTGCTGGATCTTGCACGAAAACTCAGAGAGCAGGGCTTTGACTATTCGGCGTACTACCGTGGGGAGGACGTGACTCTGCCCACGCCGCGGAGGGGACTGTGGACGTGGGAGAAACACGTGGTCAACACGGGGATGATGATCAAAGCTGAAGCCCTCGCATGGCGTCTAGAGGGACGCAGCTCCCTGAGGGACGAGGCTGCTCGGATGTTGACTATCCTGGATCGATATCACGGGCAGGTGAACGGGATGTTCACCGGTGACGAGTGCCTTGCGGGGAAAAACCCGGTTCAGGGCACAGAACTCTGCGCGGTGGTGGAGTTCATGTATTCGTTGGAGATCGCGATGTCAGTGCTTGGACACCCCGAATTCGGCGACCGACTCGAGCGAGTGGCGTTCAATGCACTCCCCGCTACATTCACGCCCGACATGTGGGCACACCAATACGATCAGCAGGTAAACCAGGTGCAGTGCACTCACAACCCCGACCACATGTGGACGACAAACGGGCCCGAGTCGAACCTCTACGGCCTGGAGCCGAATTATGGCTGCTGTACGTCTAACATGCATCAGGGATGGCCGAAGTTCGCTGCCCATCTGTTTATGCGAGCACCAGAGGACGGGCTAGCCGTTGTCGCTTATGCGCCGGCGGAAACGAGTTTCGAGGTCGGCGGAGTGAGTGTTTCAGTAGGCGTGGATACGGACTACCCGTTCCGGGACACACTGACGGTGACGGTAAACCCTGATCGTTCAGTGCGTTTCCCACTCCATCTCAGGGTTCCTGATTGGGCAGAGGGAGCCACGCTTCAGGTTGGCGCGGAAACACGGGTGCCTTTGACGAAGGGGACCTTCCACAGGCTGGAGCGAGAGTGGGCTCCACGCACGGAGGTTTACCTGCGTTTCCCCATGCGCCCGAGAGTGACAGTCAGATACAATGACGCAATATCAGTGGAGCGCGGCCCACTGGTGTATTCGCTCTCTCCGACCGAAGGCTGGACTCAGATAAACAAAGACAATCCGCTGCGTCAGCTTCCGCACGCGGACTTCGAGGTAAGGTCGCGATCATCCTGGAACTATGGGCTGCTTCTGGATCCCGACCGCCCTGAAGCGGGTTTGGAGTTTCACGAGCGGCAGGTTGGAGACGTCCCCTTCTCTCCGGCGGGTGCTGGAATGGTCGCCGCGGTGCGCGGGCGGCGCTTGCCACGTTGGCAGATGCGGCACGGTTGGACGGCTGAGACCCCACCGGGCGTACAACCATCCGAGGAGCCTCTCGAGGAACTCGAACTCTTGCCCTACGGGTGCACGAATATCAGGGTCACAGAGTTTCCGAGATTGGGTGAGTAGTGGGGAGGGGCGCCGATGCATACGCGAAGCCCTTGAGAAATTCGGCCAGGCCACAACAACCGTCACGGGACTCCGCTTTCAAAGGGCCGGAGCGGGCCCCTTTCGGGACCCACCCCTGCTGAACGCGCTGCCGGTTAGAGAACCGTCGTAACGATGTTGCTGGGTTCGCTCTCACCGGCTTTGTTGACGGCGATCACGTGGTATACCAACGGCACACCTCGTTCCTGGCCGCTCAGAAGCACCTGAGGTTCAACAGACATTCCGGCTTCTTCCCAGGCCTCATCCACGTGATGACGGCGCTGAATCCGGTACGCCGACACCTTACCGCCACTCTTCGGCGCCTTCCACTCGAGAAGGATCCAACCCGGCCCCTCGCGTGGAGCCGCCAGCGAACCAACCTGGCCGGGCACCTGGAGCGAGTTCTTAGTTGCTCGACCGCCCCAGCCTAATGTTTTGAGGTCGTCATCGTTGAAGTCGGTGGTGTTCTCCGCATAGCGGATCACCGACTTCAAGTCGGCGACCAGTTCCTCCAACGCCTCGTCCTTCTCCGTATACAGCCGCGCGGCAACGCCACTCGCCTTCTTTGCGGCCTCACGCGCCGAAACGTACGTGTCGAACCTGGCCTGGAGGTCATCTGGCGGAACCGGCGGTGCCGGGAACAGTTCCTGTTCTGTTCTGAGGCCACTAATCATGTACTGAGCCAGCTTGCCGATTTCGCCTTCGGTGTTCGGAAATCTCATTTTGCTTCTCTCCATTTGGTGAAGATGATTCGGTTGGTACTGCTTGCTGATGCTGGCCATTCTCCGACTCCCTCGGCCAGTGAAGAGAGCCAGAGCCCTGCTCCCGACATTCCTGCAGTGAATGCGGGTACTTCGGAAGGAGCCGTACCGGCGACACCACCACACCATTGGGAGTGGCGTGGGGTGAGCGCCTGAGCGGCTCATTTTCACGATCTGAGGCGTGATTTGTGCGATTTGATGTATGATTTCGATGATTTGAAGCGTTAGGAGATCGGTAGCACGCGTCATCCTCACGATGTGACGCGTTTTCTCTATGAGTCGACGCATCATGACAGCGATATGATGCGTCACCTTGGCAGCCTGATGTTTCGTCCTGGTGATATGAACGACTGTCCAGGCGGGCTAACGCTTGAGATCGACGAAATGAAGCGTCACATGGGTGAAACGAAGTGTCATCGAGGTGACCTGACGCATGAAACAACCGAGGAAATGCGTGACATCGGCGAAAGTAAGCGTCATATCGACGATCCAACGCATCGGATTGGCGGTTCGACCGCTGAGCCAGACCCTGTACGATGTTGAATGGCAACGATTTATGTCGAGCGAGCAACTCGCAGACATCGTCGCAGGGAAGACAATCGCAGACGAGGCGTGCCGGTACTCCTTTTTTGTTACCAGCCGGAGGTCCACCGTGCGGCTCGGATTTCCGCGGGTCTGGCGTGCTGTCGTCTGTTGGTTTCGGTTCGTCGATTTTCTGTGCCATGCCGATGATCCTTTTTACGCGAAACGACAGGGCACAACCTAAACATCAAGTCTCAACAAACTCTCAACTAAAATCGACGAAGTCTCAAATGTTTTGGAGATTTTCTGGTTACAATCGAGTAATTGCCGAACAACGTAGCAGATGTGAACGTTTCTCAAAGCATCCGGGCGGCCTAACTGATTGTCAATTATGAATTTGAGAGTTTTCATGAAGTCTCAAATGGTTTTGGCACCTCAGGGCCTCAGTTTGGGCTTGCGGAGTGCGGTTTCGGCCCGGTCGAGAACCCGTTGGAGGGTATTGTCAACTTGAGCTGGTACCAGCCAGGGGCGTTGGTGCATGGCTCCGGATTTCAGCGCATCATTGTAGTGATGCCTCGATCTGGAGTTGCCACCGATGAAATATCCCAAGCGTAGCCAGTACAAGTACGCGAAATCCCCATACCGGATTCGCAATTGGCCTGAGTACGAGGCGGGCCTACGCAGACGAGGTGACCTCACCATCTGGTTTTCCGACGACGCCGTCAAATCCTGGCGGGCACCAACCAGTGGTAGACCCGGCGGCCAACGCAGCTATGCGAACATCGCAATTGAGGCGGCTCTCACGATCCGCATGGTCTATCACCTGCCGCTCCGACAGACCGAAGGCTTCTTGCGATCGCTGGCAGAGATGCTTGAAGGGCATTGTCAACTTGAGCGAGATTCACGCGAAAATGGATGATCTTTAAGACAGGAAAGCCCCATATACGGTCGTTTTCTGCCTGAACGATACGTCAAGAAGGGCAAGAATCAGCTCAAGTTGACAATGCCCTGACGGGGCTTCGGAGGGGGACAGAGGATTTATAATCCTCGGGCCCCTACTCTGGCAGCCCCACCCGCCGACGCAGATCGTGGTACCGCGGTTCGCCATGCAGCTCTGGACGGGCTGTTAACATCAGGTTGCTCGGCAGGTTAGGATCATGAGCCAGGTACGCGATCTCCAACCAATCCAGGGTGCGTTCTTTGTCTCCCGCCCAGGAAAATGTCATGGCAATAGCGATACATAGCCGTTCAGCCAGTTCCGGGCGTGCGGCCAATGTCTCAGCATACCTCAGCAGTGCGGCCCGATAGCCGCCCTCTGCATACCCCCGGTCGAGCGCCTCTTCGAGTTGCAGGTCACCGGGGAACCACCACCGTCGGATCTGTGCTAGCGCCTCGTCGTAGTTGCCGTTTTCGTGGTACGCCCAGGCGAGGTTCATTTGTGCC
>JBDHHK010000139.1:0-11875 GCA_039589395.1 Gemmatimonadota bacterium | reverse complement strand
GATCTCAGAAGTCGTGCCGCATCGATAGGCGGAACAGTGGTTTTGATCGAAGGCTGGGACGAACGAGTTAAGGAGGCCGGAGCCACCTTCGAGAAAGAAGGAATCGGCTTTGCTGTTTTGCTCAAAAAATCCATGGTGGGTGATCCGCGCGTCCCCAAGATCGCGGAGTTGCTCCGCGCCAGGAGGCCGGACAAGGTCGAGAGCGACGAGCAGGCGCTCGAGTTGGCAACTGACCCGTTCCGATTTGCTGCCGGCCTGGTCGCGCTAGGTGAAGCTGATGCGGCTATCGGCGGTGCAACAGCCCCAACTGCCGCGGTGATCCGTGCCGCGCTGTTGGCGATCGGACCCGCTGAAGGGATCAAAACGGTTAGTTCGTCGTTTTACATGGATTGTCCAATTCACCCCGCCCATCCCTACCGCACCGCGGCAGAGGTGGGAGAAGCGGCAGGGGAGGCAGAACAGCGGACTGTGCTCACATTCACTGACTCCGCCATCGTTCCCGATCCTACTGCGGAGCAGTTGGCGGAGATCGCCGTGGCGGCGGCGAGGGATAGGTCGCTGATCGTTGGCGATGAGCCAATGGTTGCGTTTCTGTCGTTCAGCACTAAGGGGAGTGCTGAAAGTCCTCGTGTCGACAAGGTCCGCGAGGCCCTCGATCACTTCCGCGCCTTGGCGCCTGATATCCCCTGCGATGGGGAGTTGCAGGCTGACGCTGCATTGGTACCAGCTATAGGCGAGAGGAAGGCTCCAGGCTCAATCGCTGCGGGTCGAGCGAATGTTTTGGTCTTCCCTGATCTTGACAGCGGAAACATTGCATACAAACTGGTACAGCGGCTGGGAGGCGCGAGTGCAATCGGACCTATCGTTCAGGGACTCCGTTTGCCGATGGCCGACCTGTCGCGCGGTGCAAGTGCGGTAGACATCGTGGACGTTGCCTCAGCCGCTTTGTTGCAGGCAAACGCATCGTCCTAGCAAGTACCGGGAGGGGTAATGAGCTTCACAATGCGCAAGGACGAGGACAAGGGTGTCGTGGTGTTGGGTGTGGACGGGCAGCTAATCGTGGGCAACAGGCATGAGCTCAAGCAGAAGGCACTGGAAGCCCTCGAAGCAGGCGACCGCAAGTTCCTGATCGACTTCGCCAGCACCGGATACATCGATTCCTCAGGTCTCGGCGTGCTCGTGTCGATGTCGAAGAAGATCCGTGAGGCAGGTGGCGAACTGCGCCTAGCCGGCCTCAACGAAGATCTTCGCACACTTTTCGAGCTGACCAAGCTGGATTCGCTGTTCGACATCGAGGACAACATGGACAAAGCGTTGGATTCTTTCTGACGAAGTGACTGCGCCGCTAAGGCTATGTGTCCGACGGAGCTCAGAACCCTCATCTGAAGCTCCAGATTGGCCTGTGGAAATCTCGGTGCGAGTTCCCACGGCCATTGACGTCGTCGAAGAGGCGGTCGATCTGGTGGCGCGTCATTGTCTCGCTTCCGGGCTACCGCCTGCCACCGCGAGGTTCAAACTGCGAGTGGCACTGTCCGAAGCTCTCGCCAATGCGATCATCTACGGAAACTGCAACAATTCAGAGAAGTCTATAGAGGTCCGCGTTGTCGTTACGACTCAGACTGTCTCGGTGCACGTGTCGGACGAGGGTGACGGATTCGATCCCGACAAAGTGCCCAATCCCACCCTCCCCGATGGTCTCGAACAGACCAGCGGCCGTGGGCTGTTCCTCATTCGCGAGATGGTTGACGAAGTTCGATTCAACGAGAAAGGGAACTCAATCTGCATGATGATGCGCCGCGCCTAGATCAGCTCGAGGCGGTGCTGGACGGTCTCGGGACTCTGGTCGAGGGACGCATACGGATCTGGCAGGTAGACCGGGGTCGGCTGCGACCGGTTGTGGGGGTGGAGAGCGTGCCGGCTCCATCGGTAGTGGTCGACGAGAACGGGACCGTTCTGCCGAGTGCGTCCGGGCGGTTTCTCGAACCGGTCGAAGGGTTGGACGGCTATTGGTATGAGATTTCCGACTCAGCGCAATCCCCCGAAGAAATCGCCAGACAGATTGGGCCGATCATCAATTCACTGCTGAATCGAGAGAACGCTACCCTCCGAATGGCAAAGGCACTCGCTTCCCGGTTTGAAGAAGTAGAACTCATTTACACGATAACCGAGACGTTGGGGAGCACCATTCAACTCCACGAAGCGGCTCAGAAGATAGTCGAGGCCGTGAGCGAAGTTGTTGGGTCCCGAAGAGCATCGATTCTGGTGTACGATCAGCAAACGGAAAGGCTCAAGCCGGTAGCCTGCGTTGGTCGGGACGTCACGGTGTACGAGCCGATTCCAGTCGATGACGAATGTTCCGTTGCCGCCAGGGTATTCAGAGATCGCGCACCAATATCGTTCGACCCGGAAAACGCGAACATCGAATTTGCGCCGTGCGATGAAGAGCGCGGGTATCTGGGATCGGCGTTTCTCTCCGTGCCGATCTTCTATTCCGGACCCGAAGGAGACCAACGCACGGTCGGCGTGATCAATCTCACGGATCGCACAGGGAAAGATGTATTCGGGCTACAGGAGACGCGGCTCATTTCCGCAATCGCGAGCCAGATCGGTGTAGCTATCGAAAACGCTCGGCTGGTATCCCGCGACTTGGAACGACAGCGACTGCGGCACGAGCTGCAGCTGGCGCACGATCTTCAACTCAAGCTGCTACCGTCCCCGGATACACTTGGGCCCGATGTGGACACCGCCGCCCATTGTCAACCTGCTGAAAGTGTCGGAGGTGACTTCTACAATTACCTGAGGCTTCCGCAGGGCCGTGTCGGGGTGATGTTGGGAGACGTATCGTCACACGGCTTCTCGTCGGCGCTGATCATGGCCCTGGTATTTTCCGCTGCGGGTATTCACGCGGAGGAGGCTGAAACTCCCGACGACGCGCTCCGAGACCTGTTGGCGTCTGTGAAGACTGAGCTTTCCGATACCGAGATGCATATCGCGTTGTTCTATGGTGTGGCCAATCCTGCAGCTGGGATGTTGCGTTATGCCAACGCGGGGCACCCTCACGCGTTTCTGATGTCTCGTGATGGTGGAGTGGAGCGTCTCAGCGCAACCTGCCCACCTCTCGGGTTGACAGATGCCGCGGGGATTGGAGCGAAAGCCGTTCGGTGGCGGGCTGGCGAAGACCTGCTGGTGCTGTTTTCTGACGGGCTCACCGATGCTGTTGACGAAGACGGAGATAAGTTTGGTGAGGAACGGGTCATGGACATTGTCGGAACGTACCGAGCTGAGCCGGCGCAGCGGATCGTGAACGCCGTCATCAGCGGTCTCAACGAATTCGCGGCATTCGCGAACGACGACCAGACCATCTTGGTGCTAAGAGCCTGAGTGGGCCGCCGCCTAGGACAGCATTTCCTGCACGATCCTGCGATCCTCGATAGGATCGTCTCCGCGCTGGATCCAAGCCCGAACGACGTGGTGTTGGAGATAGGGTCGGGCAGGGGGACCCTCACGCGACGACTTGCGCCGAGGGTAGGTCGACTGCTCACAATCGAAAAAGACCGAAGGCTGGCCGCGGATCTCCGCAATGCGGAAGGCGAAAAAGCGTTGCCGGCCAATGTGCGTCTGGTAGAGGGAGATGCGTTATCGGTCGACTGGCACCAGTTGCTTTGCGAATCGGCCGGTGACGATTCCCAATCTTTGTCTCCCGGTTTTAAGGTGGTCGGCAACATTCCTTACGCTATAACGGCTCCGTTGATCGAGAAGGCCCTTCAGCCACCGCAGATGCAGGTAGCGGTATACTTGATTCAGCAGGAGGTTGCCGACCGGCTCGCCGCAAAGCCCGGCGTCAAGGCCTACGGCGCGTTGACTGTTGGTGTCCAATCAGTGGCAAACGTAGAGAGGTTGTTTGCAGTGCGGCCCGGTTCGTTTTCCCCACCTCCGGCGGTAGACTCAGCGGTGGTTCGCCTGACGCCCCTGGCCGCGCCACTGGTAGCGGATTCGGAGCGGACCGAATTTCGCCGATTTGTAGCGGCGCTGTTCGGTCAGCGCCGTAAACAACTGTCGCGGGCCCTTCGAACGGTGACCGGAATGGGCAAGACCGAAGTAGAGGATATGCTCGAACGACTCGGAATTGATACTTCGGTGCGACCTGAGGTTTTGACGCGAGAGGAAATATTGCGGCTGTTCAGAGCGACGCTGCGATGAGTGTCGACGGGTTAAGGGCCAACCAGGCCGGTACACTCGTAGACGCGGTTCTCGAGGCACTCGGGTCCGGGCCGTTGGAGAGTGCCACCATCGCTCGGGACGTGCTCGGGCTGAAGGGTGCGCCGGACCTTGTCGCGGACCGGGTGGTCGTCGCGCTTCTCGGGGCAGATCCGCGCGTGCGTCGCCTAGGTGACGGCCTGTGGGCAAAGGCGAACGCAACCTTCGACTCGCCGAAGCTCTCGGACTGCGTATTTGCGGTTGTCGACGTGGAAACCACTGGACTCAGTGCAGGAAACGGCGACAGGATAGTCGAGATCGCCATCGTAGCCGCCACAAAGACGACGCTGCAACTGGTGTTTGAGTCACTGGTGAATCCCGAACGACCCGTCGGTGAGTTCACATCCTCGATAACGCAGATCACAGACGACATGGTGAAGGAACAGCCTACCTTTGCCGAGATCGCGGACGACGTACTGGCCGCCTTGGCGGGACGGGTATTTGTGGCTCACAACGTGTCGTTTGATTGGGGCTTTGTCTCCAGGGAACTCCGCAATGAGAAGGACCTGACATTGGAGGGGCCGAAGCTGTGCACCGTTGACTTGACACGGCGGTTTGTGAAAGGCCTGAAGCGGCGTAATCTCGACTCGGTGACGCAGTACTTCGGAGTCGAGATCGATGAACGGCATCGTGCCGCAGGCGACGCGATTGCGACCGCTCGTGTACTACAGCGTCTGCTTGACCTTGCACAGGACAATGGGGCTGTAACCGTCAACGATCTGCGCTTTCGCAGTGCCACACGCAAAAGGAAACGCTCGGCGATGCCTCATTCAATGGAGGAGTTGTGAGTTTGGTATCCAGTTTCAAAGTGGGCGCTCTCAGCTGCCACTGTCTCAACGCAGGGAGTGTAAGTCTCGACGGTGGTGCGATGTTCGGAGTGGTAGCGAAGCCGTTATGGGTGAAGCACTTCGAGCCGGACGAGCGAAACCGGATCAAACTAACGCTCCGTTGTCTGCTGGTTGAGCACGACGCGGGCCTCGTGCTGATCGATACAGGAATTGGGAACAAAGAGGACGAGAAGTTTCTGAACATCTATGGAGTAAAGAATGCGGGCGCTGACGGCAGGACGATGCTGGAGGATGCGCTCGCGGAATTGGGATTTGCTCTTGCGGATGTGAAGTACGTGATAAATACCCATCTGCATTTTGATCATGCGGGGGGGAATACGTATGTGGAGCGGGAGGAGCGGCAGGGTACCGCCCGTCCGCCCGTCCGCCCGTCCGCCCACGGAGGGGATGTGAGTGGGGAACCGTCCGCCCGTCCGCCCGTCCGCCCGTCCGCCCATCCCTCCTTCCCCAACGCCACCTACGTCGTCCAACGGGGCGAGCTGGAAGCCGCCACCAATCCAAATGAAAGAACCGCGGCCAGCTACCTACCCGACAACTTCCAGCCGATTACCGACGCCAACGCGTGGTGTCTGGTTGAAGGCGAAGCCGAGATCCTGCCGGGCATCTCCGTGCTTCCCACGCCCGGGCACACGCCCTTCCATCAATCTGTCCTGGTCTCGGATTCTGGTGACATTGCGTGTTTTGCCGGCGACACTGTTCCGACCTCGGCTCACGTACCGTTACCGTGGATAATGGCGTACGACCTCGAGCCCCTGGTGACATTGGCGACTAAGAGAGAGTTTCTGGCCAGAGCCGAAAATGAGCGCTGGACGATGGTATTTGAGCATGACCCAACGGTTGCCATCGGGCGGATCACTCGCGCCGAGAAATCGTATCTACTTCATCCGCTTGACACTCCGTCGGGGCAGGCGTAGCTTGGATTCTGACAAAACGGGAAAGAAAGCGTGTTTGCGCTTCACCCTGCTGCCGCCGACCGGATGTCGAGTGTGCGTTCAGGGTTCTTGGGACCACACCTCAGCGTGAGCTGACGGTGCCAACGGACGTCCAGAGAACCTGGGTCCGTTTTTTTGTCTGCTAACGTTTTTCGAGGGAGGTGGCTTCACTGACAGTTCGCAATGAGGACAATGAGGATCGCACCCGGGTCAACGAGCAGATCCGTATCAGTCCGGTTCGCCTGATCGGTGCCGATGGAGAACAGGTAGGCATCGTTTCGATCGAAGAAGCCAGGCGGGCTGCTGAAGAAAGCGGCTTGGACCTCGTTGAAGTGGCGGCGATGGCCAGACCGCCGGTGGGGAAAGTGATGGACTACGGCAAGTACCGCTTTGAGCAGGCGAAAGCGGCCAAGGCTGCGAAGAAGAAGCAGCATGTCATTCACCTCAAAGAAGTGAAGTACAGACCCGGAGTCAGCGGTCACGATTTCGACTTCAAAACTCGGCATGCACGCAGGTTCCTGGAGGAAGGAAACAAGGTCAAGCTGACAATGATGTTTCGTGGTCGTCAGGTAACCCACCCGGAGCTGGGACGCGAAGTTCTGCTTCGAGTGTTTGCTGAACTGGAGGAAATCGCGAAGGTCGAGATGCACCCGAAGTTGGAAGGGAAAAACATGACGATGGTGCTCGCTCCCAAGTAGGGAAACGAGCACGGGATTCGCGCCTGGCGCGCATCAGCAGGCCAGCCAGGCGATTCAGATGCTGAAGGTTAGGAAGTAGTTATCATGCCGAAACATCGGACCAAGAGGGGCGCGGCCAAACGGTTTCGCCTGACTGCCAAGGGTAAGGTCAGGCGGTTCAAGGCCTACAAGAGCCACATCCTCACGAAAAAGCATCCCAAGCGCAAGATGAACCTGCGGAAGGGTACGCTCGTTTCGAAGGGACAGGAAATCACCATCAAGCGGCTTTTGGGGGCCTAGGAGAAGAGGATGCCTAGAGTTAGAAGCAACGTCGCGCGCCTGAAACGCAAAAAGAAGATCATGAAGGCAGCGCGAGGAGCACGCGGGGGGCGGAGCAAACTTTATAAGTCTGCGAAAGAGACCGTCGAGCGAGGCCTTCGTTACGCATATCGCGATCGGCGCCGCAAGAAGCGCGATTTCAGAAGGCTGTGGATCGTGCGGATAAACGCGGCTGCACATGGACACGATCTCACGTACAGCCGTTTGATTGCTGGGCTGAAGAAGGCGAACGTCGACATCAATCGGAAGATGTTGGCCGATCTGGCTGTTCACGATCCTGCCGCCTTTGGCAAGCTTGCAGAGGTCGCGAAGCAGAGTTCATAACGCGGGTCGGAACTTCCATGCCAGACCCGACTATGACAGGCCCGTCTATTAGGCAGAAGCTCGAGACCGCACAGTCGGCCGTTGACGAAGTGTCTGCGGCTGACGCCGACAGGCTCGAAGAACTTCGGACGCAGATCCTCGGTAGGAAGGCTGGACTTCTCACTGAGGTACTGCGTGCGTTGAGCACCCTCCCCGTTGAGGAACGGCGCTCCGTGGGCGCGCTCGCCAACGAGCTCAAACGAGAACTCGAAGCGGCGATTGCCGAACGGGAACTCGCACTCGAGTCCAGCTCCGGAAAGGCTTCCGGCATTGACTGGTCGATGCCGGAACGCGCAGTGTGGCGCGGTGCGATCAATCCTATCACCGCCGTTGTAGACGAAATCTGCGAGATCTTCAGGGAACTCGGCTTCACTCGAGTAGTTGGGCCAGAGGCAGAGACCGAGGAATACAACTTCACGAAGCTCAACATATCACTGGATCATCCGGCAGCGGACATGCAGGACACCTTTTATCTCGGTCCTGGGGTAGTGCTGCGCACACACACCTCGCCTATGCAGGCTCGGACTATGGAGCGTTTCAAACCGCCGATCCGGATACTCGTTCCCGGGCAGGTATTTAGGAGAGATGCGTTCGATCCGTCGCACGCCCCAGTATTCGAACAGATCGAAGGCCTCGCCGTAGATGAGGGAGTGAGCTTCGTGGATTTCAAGGCCAGCATCGAATTCTTCGTACGGCGCTTTTTTGGGCCCGATGTGAAGAGTCGATTCCGTCCTTCGTTTTTCCCGTTCACCGAGCCGTCTGCGGAGGTCGACATCGAGTGCCACGTTTGTGCTGGAAGTGGCTGTTCCACCTGCAAGCAGACCGGTTTCTTGGAGATCATGGGCGCCGGGATGGTGCACCCGGCTGTCTTCGAAAACTGCGGGATCGACTCGGAGCGATACACCGGGTGGGCATTCGGAATGGGCCCCCATCGCATCACGATGTTGCGATACGGAATACCCGACATTCGACTCCTGTTCGAGAACGACATGCGGCTACTCAATCAATTCGTGGAGTGATGTGAACACCTCTGTCAATTGGCTGTCGGCGCTACTCGGTCGTGAACTCGACCCAATGGACGTTGCTCGGCGACTCGCAATGCTGGGCGCCCCTGTCGACGAAATCGAGACTCTCTTCGACGGATTGCGCGATGTCGTCGTCGGGTTGGTCGAGTCCGCTGAGAAACACCCCAATGCAGATCGTTTGACCCTGTGCTTGGTCAACGATGGCAGCGGGGTGGTTGAGGTGGTCTGTGGAGCGCCAAACGTTGTTGCTGGCAAGAAGTATCCTTACGCCGCCGTCGGAACGGTCCTTCCGGGTGGGCTCGAGCTCACAGCCAGAAAGATCAGAGGAATCGCCTCCAACGGAATGCTCTGCTCGGCACGAGAGCTCGAGTTGGGGGACGATCATGAAGGTATCCTGGAGATGACCACTGATGCGGAGCCAGGTACGCCATTGCTCGATGTTTTGCCGCTGGCGGATACCAGGCTGGTGCTCGACGTCACCCCCAACCGACCCGATCTGCTTTGTCACAAGGGCATAGCCCGCGACCTTGGTGCCAGCTACGGCGTACCCGTGAAGCTGGAGGATATCCCGAATGCGCCTACCGACTTCCTTTTGCCGGAGCAGACCGCCGGTCCGGGAAATGTCGACGGCGTGGATGTGATCATCGAGGATGTGGAAGGATGCCCGCGGTACATGGCAGCGGTAATTCGCGGTGTGAAGGTCGGACCATCGCCCGACTGGCTGCAGGCGCGGCTGCGGGGCGTAGGTGCTCGGCCGATCAACAACGTGGTGGATGCGACTAATTACATCCTCTTCGAACTCAATCAACCGCTACACGCGTTCGATCTGGCCAAGGTCCGTGGGAACAAGATCATCGTCCGATCGGCCGAGCCTGGCGAAATGTTGCGCACCCTCGATGACGAGAAACGGGAACTCGCTGCTGGAATGACACTGATATGTGACGCCGAGGGTCCGACAGCAATTGCAGGGGTGATGGGTGGTGCCGGATCGGAAGTCTCCGAGGCGACGACGGATATTCTCCTCGAGTGCGCGTACTTCGACCCGAAACGTGTTCGCGCAACTCGCAAAGACCTTCGCATGAGCACAGAAGCTTCATATCGATTCGAGCGCGGAATGGATTTGGAGAGTATGCCGGACACGCTCGTGAGGGCTGTGTCGCTGATCAGAGCTGTAGCCGGCGGATCCGAGGTGGGCCCCGCGGCGGACGTTTACCCGGCACCCGAAAAAAGCAGAGTGGTGTTTCTGCGGCCCGAACGCGTCGAACATCTTCTCGGTACGGAAGTCCCGGTCGAAGATATCGAGAAACATCTTGTGAGTATCGGTTTTGTGTCAGTCCCCAAGGGCGAGCGTCTAGCTGTGCAGGTGCCCGGCTGGAGGCCCGATGTGACACGCGAAGTGGATCTCATCGAGGAAGTTGCGCGCCTCGTTGGATTCGACGAGTTCCCTGCCGAACTCCGGCCGTTTCGGACCAGCACCGTACCGGACGCCCCGGCCGAGAAGCTCAAAGCAAGCGTGCGCCGCGTTCTGACAGCCATGGGGCTGAACGAGGCACGGACCCTGCCGTTGTGGAGCCCCGAAAGCGATGATGGTGGGATTGCCTTGCTCAATCCAATGTCTCAGGAGGAGACTCACCTCAGGCAATCTCTACTTCCTGGCCTGATCAAGTCGGTTTTGCACAACTGGTCGGTGCGCGAAAGAAACATTCGGTTGTTCGAAATCGGGATTGTGTTCAACGACTCAGGCGAAGGCGTGCGGCCAACCGAGACGCTGCGACTTGCTGGCGTTCTGACGGGCTCCCGCACACCGGCGCATTGGACATCCGACGGTGAGACTTCCGAATATGACCTCTGGGACCTCAAACATGTGTTCACTCGGCTGGTGGACCTGTGTGGGATGGTCGGCTCGATCGTGCCGACCGGCGAGGGTCTCGTGCTGCAGACAGTGTACGAAGAAGTAGTCGGACGAGCTGGAACACTTGATGTCGATAGCCCCGCGTGGGCGGCCCCTTTGCTGGGATTCGAGCTAGATATGGCAGTTTCCGACGAGGCCACTGCCAAATACGAGCCACTTCCAACCACTCCGCCCGTCGAACGAGATCTGGCATTGGTACTTCCGCCGGGCGTGACCGCGGGCCAGGTTGAAGAGGTGATAGTTGATGCAGCTGGGTCGCTACTTGAAACGGTCGACGTTTTCGACGAATATCTGTCGGAAAACATCGCGGGCAGAAGCGTCGCGTGGCGGTTGGTGCTCCGCTCTCGTGAGAGAACTCTCAAGGACAGAGAAGCCGACAAGACAGTCAAGAAAATCTTGAAATACCTGAAGGACAAGTTGGGTGTCGAACGAAGGCAGGCCTGAATTCCGAGCGCTGGCAGAGCTCGAAAGAGTTCTGGAGCATGTCCAGGAGGAGTTGACCTCCTGGCGTCGACGTGCCCATAAGGCTGAGTCGGATAGGGCCGAAATGGGTATCGATCACGATGCTGTGGCCTCACGCGAGATGATCTTCGAGCTGGAGCAAGACAATCAAGAGAGAGGTGATCGACTGAGGTTGGTGCGAGAGCGGGTAAACGGTTTGCTGGCCAGGCTGAAGTTTCTCGAGGAGCAAGTCGACATGGATGAGCAGAGCCGGTGACGGAAAAAAAGACGGTTGTGAAGGTCACCATTGGCGGTGACGAATATACGCTGAAATCGGACCGTACGACCGAATACACTCGGGCCGTCGCAGAGTACGTCGATAGTGCTCTAAAGGAGGTGCTCGCGAGTGGTTCTATAGTAGAAGCGCACAAGGCAGCAATTTTGGCAGCGTTGGCGATTACTGACGAACTTTTTGCGGAACGGAGTGCCGCCACGGACATGGCGGACCGGATAAACGAACTCTCGACCGACCTGTGTCGAGTGCTGCCGCCCGCAAAACGGTCATCCCGTGCGACCGGCTCGATTGCGGCGCTGGGTGACGAAGTGTAAATTCAAGCAGGGCCGTAACTTAGAGCCCGAAAACGAGAAAAACCAGATAATCACGGCTACCGGCCGGATTGCCGGCGTTGCCGTTGGAGATAGATAGATGAGCGAACCCCAGCTCATTTTGATACTTGCATTGGCCGTTCCCAGCGTGGCTGCGCTCGCCGGGGCGGTCTTTTACCGTCTTGGCCGCCGAAATGAACACAAGGCGGCTGAGTTGGCTGGAAGGACTGCCGAGCAGCAGGGTGCACGCGTTATCGCAGATGCCAAGCGGGATGCGGAAACAGAACATACGCGGACCGTGCTAGCCGGCAAAGAAGAAGTGATGAAACTCCGGGAGGAGTGGGAGGCGGAGGAGAAGCAGCGGCGACAGGAGCTGGACCGGCTTCAGGAACGGGTGGTGGAGCGGGAGACTCTGATCGACCGGAAGCTCAACGCGCTCGATGACCGTGAACAGAATGTGCAGCGCAAGGAACAG
>JBDHHK010000138.1:0-11960 GCA_039589395.1 Gemmatimonadota bacterium | reverse complement strand
GCGGTCATTGTGCTAATGTTGGCTCTGGTTGGCCTGGTTGTGGGCCTCTACGCGATCCCCGGTGGACATCTCGAGCTGCCCGAGTTGTTGCCCGGAGTGCGGGTTGCCACGGAAGAGAACTTCCCTGTGGGGGCCAGTCGTGTTGTGAGCTGGGGCGATCAAGTCATTCTGGTGATCCGCACCGACGAACAGCGCTACTCCGCACTTCAGGGCGCATCTCCACAAGACAACTGTGTGCTGCGGTGGGATGACGAGGCTCAGAGGGTTGTCTCACCGTGCAGCCATTTGGTGTTCGACCTTCGGGGGAACGTGGTGAAGGGCCTGACGACCGCGCCACTCCAACGCTACTCGGTATTCACGCGGGGAGGTGTGGTTTTCGTGGGGAGGGAACTGTGATCAAGAAGACGCTCAGGGTCGTGGTAGAACGTGTAGTGCAGTTGTGGGACGACCTCACCGAAAGCACCGACGCCGGGCTGCTCGGGGTCGCAAGGTTCTTTGGACTCATATACGGCCCTATCGACCGAAGTCTGCCGATCGACGAGGCGTTCAAGAAAGCGCTTCGATACCGGCTTGCCGCGCACGTCGGATGGCGTCAGATGTTCGGTGGCATCACCTACCTGTTGTTCATGGTTTTGGTGGTGACCGGTGTGCTGCTTGCGTTTTACTACCGCCCGTCTGTCGAGGAGGCTTATCCGAGCATCCAACACATCGTGTCGGAAGTGTCCTTTGGATGGCTGATCCGCGACACTCACGTCTGGGCGGCCAACCTGCTCGTAATCGCCGTGTTGGCCCACATGGCTCGCGTGTTCTTCGAGGCCGCCTACAAACCTCCCCGAGAGACGAACTGGCTGATCGGATTGCTGTTGCTGTTCGTTGTGCTCGCATTTGGCTCCACGGGCTACCTACTTCCGTGGGACCAATGGGCTTACTGGACCGTGACCGAGGTGCTTGACGCCATCTCTGCGGTACCGCTATTGGGGGCAATGTTAGCAGACGCCCTGGCTGGCGACGTGATCGTCTCCGGGGCGACCCTCAGCCGTTTCTTTTCCCTGCATGTAATCGTGCTGCCCTGGATAGCATTTGCGCTTTTGATCTACCACTTCACGCTGGTGCGTCGGCGGGGAATCGCTCCGCCGGCGAGCAGTGAGGTGGAGGACTCGCCGAATTGGCGCCTGAGCACCGCGTGGACGGCCGAAGAGCATGTCGAAGAGGGAGGCACGCCGTTCTTCCCCAACCACATGTTACGACTGCTGATGGTCACAGTACTGGTACTCGCGGTGCTCACGACTCTGGCGGCACTATTCCCCAGACCTGTGGGCGACCTCGCGGATCCATACACGATTCCAGATGAGTTGGTCTCGACGTGGGTGCCTGTTGACGTTTCACTTGCCCTCGTTCGGTTCCTGGGGGCATGGGGCTTCACTCTCTTCACTCTGTTCGCACTGGTCCTCGCGTTGCTGCCGTTGTTCGATCGCCGGCTCGAGCGGCGACCACGACAGCGACCTGTGGCAACAACGCTCGGCCTCGCGTTTTTGGTTGCGTTTGCACTCGCCTGGTTTGTCGGTCGACGACTTCGATCGGTCCCGCCAACCACGAGACCGCAACCTGAGATCATCGGACAGCTACCGACGCTCGACCCACCATTTCTTGGTTTGGCCGAAGGTCGGAGCAACGAACTCGCGCCGAGTGGCGTAGACGCGTTCAAGACGAGGGAACCGTGAATCGTCCTCGATTGAGTGGGCTCGCAATGGTGATTGCCGTTGTGCTCTACGGCACCCAGATATGCGTCCCGCAGCCGGCCTTAGGACAGACTCCCCAGGTGATGCGAGCCGACACCACGTATGGCTGTCTAATGTGTCATGCAGAGAAGCGGCGGTCTTTCTCGACCGGCATTCACTCTGACCGCGGCATCCAGTGCGACGATTGCCATGGCGGTAATCCCGAGGCGTTCGAGGTGCCGGCCGCGCACCAGGGGCGATTCCTTGGGGATCCCACCAAGCTCGAGACCGTACAGTTGTGCTCATCATGTCACTCTGACGCCGATCAGATGCGGCAGTTCGGGTTGCCTACCGGCCAACTCGCCGAGTTTCGAACCAGTCGCCATGGACAGCTTCTGTTGGAAGAGAGCAGTATTGATGCGCCCACCTGTACCGACTGCCATGACGCCCACACGATCCTTCCCCCGGAAGACGCCAGGAGCAACGTATATCCCACCAACATCCCCGGTACGTGCGCTCGCTGTCACCAGGATGGTGATCTGATGGCAAGATACGGTATGGCGACAGACCAATTCGCGGAGTACCGACACAGCGCGCACGGCGTGGGGCTTTTCGACAGACTGAATTTCGCTGCGCCGACATGCATGGGGTGCCACGGCTCTCATGCAGCACTGCCTCCGGGAGTGACAGAGGTAGTGAATGTATGCGACAGGTGCCACGCGTTGGTGGGTCGTGCTTACGCCCAAGGTCCTCACGGCGTTCCTTCGAGCGAAGACGGGCTCCCCGGATGCCTTGCATGCCATAGCAACCATGGGACGGAGCGAGTCGCACCAGACGGCATATCGGCGCAGTGCACAAACTGTCATGAACCGGACAGTCCGGCAGCACTGGTCGGCATCGAGTTGCAGGAAGGAGTGGTGCAGGCGTCTCAGGATCTGGATGCGGCCGAGCACGCGATCGATGAGTTGTTGCTCGCCGGCGTGCAAGTTGTCGAGGCGCGTTTCAGGTATCAAAGCGCGCTGACCAGCTACAGCCAGATGGCTCTGGTGCAACACAGCCTCGACCTGGAGACACTGGATGACCTGGCCCGGGAGGTCCGATCGAACTCGGAGTTGGTCAGAGCAAGGGCCGAGGTTCGCGCTGAAGCACGGTGGGAGCACAAGCTGTTCCTCGTCCCCGTTTGGTTCTTGGCGTTGGCGACCGTGGCACTAGCGTGGTTCAAGATGCGCGACATCGGGCATTGGTGAGGAACCTCGTGCCGAAGTTATCTGAATTAGTGTCGCGGTTCACGCGGCCGCTGAGGATCCTGATCCAGGTCGGCGTGCTCTTTGTGATTCTCGCCGCTGTGGGCACGATCGGCTTCGTCGAGTATAGCGCACAGCCTGGATTCTGCGACAACTGCCACATAATGGAGCCATACTACGAATCCTGGCTGACGTCCTCGCACAAGGATGTTGCCTGCATCGAGTGCCATTACCCCCCAGGTATCAAGGCCGAGGCGATGGGAAAGATCCAGGCGGCAAACCAGGTCGTGAAGTACGTGACTGGGACGTACGGCATGAAGCCGTGGGCGGAGATCGAGGATGCCGCATGCCTGCGTTCCGGGTGCCACGCGCAGCGTACACTGGAAGGTGTGGTCCTCTACCGAGGGATTCGGTTCGACCATGCGCATCATCTCGGAGAGTTGAGGAGGGGCAAGCAGCTACGGTGCACGAGCTGCCACTCTCAGATCGTTCAGGGCGATCATCTCGCGGTCACCGAAACCACCTGTTATCTCTGCCATTTCAAGGAAACGTCGGCGGGTGAACCCATAGCCGGGTGCACCGGCTGCCACACTTCGCCGCCGCGAGTGGAGTCTTCTGCTGGCTTTGTTGTCGATCACCCACAGTACGTGGATGACCTAGTCTCCTGCGTGTCTTGTCACGATACGGTCGTGCAGGGGTCCGGAGATGCAGACGAAGCGCGTTGCTTCAACTGCCATAACGAGCCCGACCGACTCGAAGTGGCGAACAACACGGAGTTCCTGCACCGGACGCACATTGCCGAACACAACGTTGAGTGCGTTCAATGTCATGAGCCAATGGAACACGGTCTTTTGTCGCTTAGGCCCACTTTCGAACTAGACTGTAGGGCTTGCCACCAGGGAACTCACGAAGTGCAGCAGCGGTTGTATGCGGGAATAGGCGGCCACGGTGTAGGCGACACCCCGAGCTCGATGTTCTTGGCTCGCGTATCGTGCCAGGGATGTCACGGACTCACCACGGAGATCGCGGCGCACGAACAGGTGCAGGGGGCGGGCGAGGCGACCTGTATGGCGTGCCACGGCATTCAGTATGCCAACATCCTCCCATCATGGCAGGAAGAAATGGAGCGCCGACTCGCGATCGTCGACCGGGTTGTGAACGGCGCGCAAGCCAGCCTGGGCTCGGTCGGCGTGCGTAAGCGGGCAGTGGCCGACAGTTTGCTGCGGCTCGCTTCTGAAAACACAGAGCTTGTCCAGGTTGGTCGTGGTGCTCACAACATTGCATTCGCCGACGAACTCCTGCGCGCCGCTGTGGATTTGGTGCGAGAGGCAGTGTCGGCGGGCAGGTTGCCATACACGATCCCGGCGTTGTCTCTAGGCCCACGCTTGAGCGAGAACGTCTGTCTTCAGTGCCACCTTGGCGTCGAACAACAGACAGTTCAATTTCGCACGCGGCAGTTTCCGCACGATCGGCATGTCGTCGCAGGATTGGCATGCACCAGCTGCCACACCGGTCTCGACGAACACGGTATTACGACTCTGTCAGGGTCCGCGGACTGCGATGCCTGTCACCATCGCCCTATCGGACCAATGAACTGCGTGCGCTGTCACGTCGGCCCCGGCGGAGCGCCAGAAAGCGTTTTCGAGCATACGGTTGGAGACTTCTCTCATGACGCGCATCGTGCAGCGGACTTGGCGTGCGTGGCGTGCCACCAATCTCCGGCGATGCGCCCCGCAGAAACTCTGTGCGAGGCATGTCACGACAATCACCACCAGCCGGGAGCAAGCTGTCTTTCATGCCATCGGGGCGGGGCGAAGGCGAGCCACGCTCTATCCTTTGCGCACATGCCATGCGTTGCCTGCCATGGTGACAAGGTCGAAGGCATCCAAGACTGGAGTAGGCAGGTCTGCACAGTATGCCACGTGGATCAGGTGGAGCACAACGCACCGGCAAATTGCATCCTGTGTCATGAGATGGAGCCTTTGATTGAAGCGGGCGCAGCCGACACAACTTCAATCAAACATTGAAGGGTTGTCAGTGAGAGGAATGCTGAAACTGCGAGCAATTAGGCCTCCTGCGTGGCCCGGGTCACGGCCCAACCTCAGGGTCGCGATTTCGGTGGGCCTGGGCGGTCCGCTCGCCTGCGTCCTGCTCGCAGCCACACTGCTATTGGCACCTCGGTACGTAAACGCGCAGGAAAGCGCGATGTGCCTCATGTGCCACTCCAACATCTCGCTCTTCGCGGGACAAGAAGACCCGGACAGATACGTCGTTTCCGAGGAGACGCATGCCGGCTCGGTGCATGGTCGGGCCGGCCTGGAGTGCACCACCTGCCATCTGGGCCTGCAATTTCCGCATCCAGAAGAGCGGATGAGGGTCGACTGCGCGATGTGCCACCCCGTTCAAGGGAGACAGCACACTGCATCGCTCCATGGCCAGGCAGCTGCGCGCGGAGATCCCCTCGCGCCAAGTTGTCAGCATTGTCACGGAACGCACGACGTACTCCCGGATACGCACCTGCGCGCACCAACCCGTGTGATGAACATCCCAATGCTTTGTGGAGAGTGTCATCGCGAGGGTTCGCCGGTATCTCGAACACACACGATCCATCAGGATTCAGTCCTCGAGAACTACTCGCTGTCCATTCACGGGGCTGGTCTGTTTAGACAGGGACTGACCGTGACGGCGGTGTGCACCTCGTGTCACACGTCGCATGAGATCCTGCCACACACTAGCCCGCGGTCGAGCATTCACCGAAACAACGTGGCGGCAACCTGCACACAGTGCCACGCGCAAATCGAACAGGTACACGTACAGGTCATCGAGGGTCGCCTCTGGGAGGAAGAGCCGAACAAGATCCCCGCGTGTGTGGACTGCCACTCACCGCATCAAATCCGCGGGATTTTTTACGACGCAGGTGCGGCAAATCAAGACTGCCTGAGCTGCCACGGCGACTCGGACCTCGTCGGTGTCGCGCTCGGCGATACGGTATCTCTCTTTGTTGACGAGCAGGCCTACAACGCATCGGACCACTCGGGAACCGCCTGTGCGCAATGCCACACGGAAGTGACATCGTCGCTACGGCGACCGTGTGAAACCGCCACGTCACGTGTTGACTGCGGGGTGTGCCACGCGGCGCCGGTGGGGCAGTATCAATCGAGCGCCCACGGGACCTTCGCGGCAGACGGTGATCCTGATGCTCCAAACTGCCAGGATTGTCATGAAAAGCACGCGGAGCAGGACCAGCGTCTGCCACTCGCTTCGACATTTCCCAGAAACGTCCCGGAGCTCTGCGGGCGGTGCCACCAAGAGGGAGAAGCCGCGGCCAGAAGGATTGCGGACGAATACCAGGTGCTCGTGCAGAGCTACGAGATGAGCATCCACGGCAAGGGCTTGATCGAGAGCGGATTGGTTGTCACCGCGACTTGCACGAGTTGTCACACCGCCCATTCCGAATTGCCGCACACAGACCCGCGATCGTCCGTACACAACGACAACGTGGCGGAGACTTGTGGCGAGTGTCACTACGGCATAGAGGAGGAATTCAGGAACAGCATACACTGGCCGGGAGTCGGCGAAGGGGTGGACCCCGAGGCCGAGCTTCCAGCGTGCAACGACTGCCACACTTCGCACACAATCAGCCGAACCGACCGCGAAGACTTCCGCCTTCTCATGATGGACCAGTGTGGGCGCTGCCATCTCGAGGAGTCGGAGACCTTCTTCGAGACCTTCCACGGAAAGGTCTCACGCCTCGGAGACGCTGCGGCTGCGAAGTGTTATGACTGTCACGGCACGCACAGCATCTTGCCCACTACCGAGCCAACGTCCCTGCTCAGCCGTCGCAACATCTTGGAGACATGTTCGCAATGCCATCCCGGGGCCACACGCCGCTTCACGGGGTACCTGACGCACGCGACCCACCACGACCAGGAGAGATATCCGTTCCTTTTCTGGGCGTTCTGGGGCATGACCGGGTTGCTGGTTGGTACGCTGAGTTTCTTTACCCTACACACCTGTGCCTGGCTATGGCGGCTGTGGCGTTCGCCCGAATATCGGGTTCGCCATGAGAAGTCTCACCGAGCGAAGCAATATCGCCGCTTCACCGTATTCCAGCGCACCCTACACGGCCTCATGCTGATCAGTTTCTTTGTGCTGGCGCTGACAGGCATGGTGCTTAAGTTCGCGCACATGGGTTGGGCACAGCTGTGGGCGGACATTCTCGGTGGTTTTCAGGTTACAGGTGTCTTGCACCGTATCGGCGCCCTCGTCCTGATCGGCGTGTTTCTCGTGCACCTGTGGGACGTAAGGAACCAAAAGATCGATTCCGGCCTCAGCTGGTGGAGATTCATCTTCGCGCGGCACACTATGATGTTCACCATGAGGGATTTGCGCGAATTTCTTGGGGCGCTCAAGTGGTTCCTTGGGCGTGGCCCCAGGCCGCAATACGGGCGTTGGACCTATTGGGAGAAGTTCGACTACTTCGCAGTGTTTTGGGGAATGTTCATAATCGGGTCTACGGGCTTGATTCTCTGGTTCCCCGAGATTTTCACGCTCGTCTTCCCCGGTTGGTGGGTGAATGTCGCTACGATTCTGCACAGCGATGAAGCGCTGCTTGCCGTCGCATTCATCTTCACCGTGCATTTCTACAACACCCACTTCAGGCCGGACAAGTTCCCCATGGACACGGTAATATTTACGGGGCGCATTCCCTTGAGCGAATTCGAAGCCGACAAACCGGCCGAGTACGAGGAGCTGTTCGAGGAAGGGAAGCTAGAGGAAAAGCTAGTGTATCCATACCCCTGGCATGTAGAGCGAATCTTCCGTTTCTTAGGATTCGTCGCCTTGGGAGTTGGCCTCACTCTCATCGGACTGATTATCTACTCCATGCTGTCTGGTTATCGATAGGGTTGGCAATGAAGAGGACTGCTTGCATTGGGAATCCCAATACTTGGGAGGAGGTTTTATGAAGCCATCGAGACCGGTAGCGGTTTCCGCGATGGCAGCTGCGCTTCTGCTCTGGGCTACGCCAGCTGTATGCCAGGGGTACAGCGTTAGGATTGACAACCGGTTTCAGTCCGTCTCCTACCGCACGTATGTACCAGGTGGAGCGCTCGGGTCAGAACTCCGCGGCGGACCGCTCACGAGCACCATCGACGGAAGTCTGTGGGGCTTCGGCATCACGGGCCTCAGGTTGCGCATGAAAGCGCGCGTCGGTGTGGATGTCGGCGACACGGACGTTTGGCCCGGCACCGACCCCCCCGTGCAGCTGTTGGAGGGCCACGCCGAGTACGCCACGAGGGTCGTTACTGCCCAGCTCGGACGCACGCACGTTATCTCTCGCCTTGGCTGGATGGGTTTCGACGGAGCGAAGGCCGAAGTGCGACAACTTGGAAGCAGGTTACGACTCTACGCCTACGGTGGCCTCGGCCTCGCTCGGGGCATCGCACTGCCAGTATCCAGCGACGCCCTCAACCCGCTCGACGATTATCAACCGCGAAAGCGGCAGGTGCTTTTCGGAGGCGGTGCCGGCTGGTCTATGGACATACTTGACGCTCGTGTTGTGTACCAACGGGAGCAGGGCACCGGAGGTGAGGAGTTGGCATCGGAGCGCGCAGCTCTCGACGCTTCCATCCGACCGCTTCGCGGCCTCACTCTGGCGGGTGGTGCGGAGTACAATGTCGCGACTGAGCAATTGGGTACCGCCGACGCATCACTCACGTACACAGCTCCGCGGGGCCAAGTGCGAGTGACGGTCGGCGGGCGCCACTACCGGCCGCATTTCGATCTCTGGACCATCTGGGGTGCCTTCAGTCCAGTGCCATACAAAGCCGGGTTCGGTTCAGTGTCGGCAACGCCGATGCCAGGGGTCGAAGTCCGTGGAAGAGCGGAAGCCTATGAGTTCGACGATGCCGGTGTTTCAGGGACGGCAGCGGGCGAAACCGGCGGCTGGCGCTGGTCTGCGGGAGCAACCTTCACGCGTTTTGATAAATGGACTCTCAGCGGCGGCTACAAGGTGGACAAGGGACCTGGCTCCAGATCGATCGGCCTGGACGGACGCGTGACGTTTCAGCCTACCAGCACCTTTTCTGTATCGGTGCACGCGGCACAACTGTCACGGCCGCTGGAATTCCGATTCAGTGACGCTACCGTGTTCACGCAAGGGTTGCGAGCCGACTATCGGACCGCTGCCGGTGTTCGGCTGCACGCGGAGGTACGCCGATACGACGAGCGACGTGACGTTGGTGTGCCCGAGCACCTGGAATGGGATCAGTTCCGCGTCAACCTGGGCGCAACGCTCCAGCTCGGGTCAGCCACGGGAAGCCGCGGTTTGCACCCGGCGATCCTCCAGATCCCAGAGGGGGGGGACACACGATGAAATCGATGATGGCCCTAACTGGTGTCGCGGTTGTGGCCGCCGCGTTCAATCCGAGCAGAAGCTCGGCCCCCAAGACGGAATTCGCCGTGGAATTCCCTCACGCAGTACATAACATGCTGATCGCGGATTGCGCGACATGCCACGGTGTCGCTACACCGGACGGTTCGGCATATCCGGAGCCAGTGTTCTGCGGCACCTGCCACAATGGCTCGGTGGCACCAGAAGTGGGGTGGACTCCTCCGGAGGAACGGGTATCCAGAAACAAACGCTTCGATCATGCCGGCCATATCGAAGCCGCCAGCAACGAATGCGCAGACTGTCATGTGGTGTCCGGCTCCAGTAACGGTACTATCAAGGTGGCGATCCTTGAGCAGTGCCAAGACTGTCACGAGCAGGCCAACGTCGCCATGAGTTCGTCCCCGTGGCACGGAGGTGGCTGGGTGAACCGCCATGCAGCAGACGCTGCGGCATCACCGGAAGGCTGTGCCAGCTGTCATGTGCGGCAGGATTGCCTGGACTGCCACAGGCCGGACGCGGCTTCGGGCTCACCCGGCTACCATCGCGCCGACTTTCTGACCGGGCATGCCACCTCCGCATACTCACGGGAAACGTCCTGCAACGACTGCCACAACAGCGGCGCCTTCTGCGCGAGCTGCCACCTGCAGGCAGGCCTCGTGGCAAGCAGTGGTTCTGGATCGGCGTTCCACGATGCTAGTTCGAGTTTCGTCACCGGACACGGTCAGGCCGCTCGGCAAAGCTTGGAATCGTGCGCGGCGTGCCATGCCGAGGCGGATTGTGTTCGTTGCCACTCCGTGGGGACGGGACGGATCAGCCCTCATGGGCCCGGTTGGGAGGGGGAAGACCTGAGGGAGAAAAACCCGCGAATGTGCATCTTGTGTCACGGAACAACGATTCCCGAGGGTGGATAGAGCACCAATGCTCATCGGCGTTAGTAACATGAAGCTTTCTTCATGGACGTATTAATCGCCAGCGGTGTATATGAGGTATAACTTTTGGTGTCTCGATCGTGGGCGTTCTCGGGAGCTTGGCTACAACAAACCCGCATCGAGAAGTCGGCTCTGTGCCGGGCCTGTACCGGCTCGGCCAGGGCCCGATTTCCTCAAACACAAACGGGGAGCGATACAAATGAAGCAACAGCGTTTCCTGCCTGCTTTTGCGGCGATACTCACCGCAGCGGTTTTTGCAGCGCCTTTGAGCGGGCAAGCAGCGAAGCCGAAAGCTACAAGCCATGACCTCGAGGGTCGCGACAATTGTCTAATGTGCCACACGGCGGGAGCAATGGAACCGGTGCCGGACGTGCCCGCGAGTCACGAGGGCCGGACCAACGACGTGTGCCAATGGTGCCACGCCGCGGATTCGCCGATGCAAACGTATGACGTGAAGGCGGTCGGTCACGATCTCGAGGGGCGAGACAACTGTTTGATGTGTCACACTGCCGGTGCGATGGAACCTGTGCCGGACGTGCCGGCGAGTCACGAGGGTCGCGCGAACGAACATTGCCAGATGTGCCACCCACCACCGGCAGGTTAATAGGGCATGGTCGGGAAGCGAATTTGGGCGGACATAGGTCCGCCTTTTTCTTATCGGTTAGCCACAGCTGCTCTTGCTGCCGTCAGAAATCTCTCCAGCATTTGCATGTGTTCATTGTACTCTGGCCTACCCGCGTTGATCTCCTGCTGATGGTATTCTAAGAAACGCCGATATGCTGCCTCCACACCCGACGAATCCCCACGAACTTCGAAGGCTCGTTGCCTGAGCACACTCGCGTAGAGGTGGCCCGGGACCGCAATCTCGAGCGATTCGGCTTGAGCTAGCGCTGCCTCCAGACTGTCCATGGCCAGGTATATCAGGCCAACGTGCAGCCGCAGATCGTTGTCGAGTCCACCCAGCGCCGCATATCCGTCCAGCGCAATCCTGCCGAACGACGCTGCTGCTGCATCATCGCCGCGCTCGCTCGCCATCATCGACTGGTTGAAGTTCTCGTTCGCCACGTCGCGAGGTGACAGTGGAGCCGTGGGTGCTGGGAACACAGACGGTGGAGGTGGCGCGCTTGGCCCAAACCTTACAGCTGCAAACGTGAGGAGCAACAACACCACAGCCACAACCGCGACCCACGGAGCCCAGGAACCGAAGCCTCTGCTCGCAGCCCCCAGCGGGGCTGAGCAGTTGTGACAGAACTTGGCCCCGGCCTGTGCGTCTGTTCCGCATTTGGGGCAGTTGGCGCCGGCAAGAGTTCCACCACAGTTGGGGCAGAAGTTTCCGTCAGCCCTGGTTCCGCAATTGGGACATTTGGCTGTCTTGGTTTGGATGTGCTTGTTGGTCATGAACTAGACAGGGTTGGTGGATAGGCCGACCTCACTTGTCGAAGGGCTCCGCCGGGTTGTGGATCGTGTGGCAGTCCTCACAGCGAGCGCCCTAGCGGAACGTCTCCATGATTCGGGCCAGCCCCACCACGCCACCCATGGCGTCCACGCCCTCTTGCATTCCCGCCAGCCTGAGCGTTCCATTCGGTTCGATCTGGGCGTAAGGAACTCCCGCTGGCTATCGCAGGATGCCCTTTATCATGCCGACTAGGTGTTCCGGATCGACCGGCTTCTCGAT
>JBDHHK010000137.1:0-13206 GCA_039589395.1 Gemmatimonadota bacterium | reverse complement strand
GCACCGGGCGAAACAGTCGCCCACTCAGAGTGCGGATGGAAGCATCAAGGTGAGTCCTGACGTTGCTGGCCACCACGTTGGCCTTGACAATTGAACCTTCTCATGGAAGCTGCGAGAGTCTGGGTTGGGCAAGTTCACGGCAAAACCCACGTTGAACGCGTAGCACGGGTGACGTCCCGCAGATAACCTGCGAGCATTCGGTCCGATAATACGCGTCAGCACCTGCAATTGCGAGTCAACTAGCGTATGAATCGCGCAGCATAGCCGTGTGAGGCCCGATGGTTCGCCCCAGACTCATTCAGTTTCTCTGAGTTTGGGGCCCAGTTGGGGTACCAACACGCTAAAGGCCGCTCCGTAGAACGGCCTTCGAAATCGAGAACTTGTTGAGCGGCATGTACTTAGAAGAATGACCGGGCTGGGTTTCGAACCCAGGACCTACGGATTAAAAGCTCATCAATACGGTGGTACGGGTGTACACGAACGTACACTCGTGACGCGGAAACGGGTGTCCTCACACACCAGTTTGTATCACTGGGTGACATTGGTGTACAACGGTCCGGGGCACAGTGGGGGCACAATAGGTGGTGACTGGCACGGTAGTGAATGCGTGCAAGGCCTGGCGAATAACGGATATCTGGTACATCTTTACTAGCTTATGACAGATGTCTTCCAGCGCCTCAAGGCCGCGTTGTCCGACCGCTACACCATCGCGCGTGAGATCGGTGCGGGCGGGATGGCCGTGGTCTATCTCGCCGAGGATCTCAAGCACAAACGCAAGGTCGCCATAAAGGTTCTTCGACCCGAGCTCGCTGCCACGCTTGGTTCAGAGCGTTTCCTGCGCGAGATAGAGATCGCGGCGAAGCTCTCCCATCCACACATCCTACCGCTGTTTGACAGCGGTACGGCCAGTCCAGGGGATGGCGGGTCAGAGTTCATGTATTACGTGATGCCATTTGTCGAGGGTGAGTCGTTGCGAGACCGGGTCGAACGTGACGGATCCCTCGAAGTTGGAGACGCCGTTCGGATCGCCGATCAAGTGGCGTCCGCGCTCACTTATGCACACCAACGTGGCGTCGTCCATCGTGATATCAAACCAGAGAACATCCTGATGACGGGTGACCAGGCAATCGTAGCAGACTTTGGAATTGCGCGTGCAGTGGAGGTTGCCGGCGGTGAGCGCCTGACAGGGACCGGCTTGGCGTTGGGTACGCCCGCTTACATGAGCCCCGAGCAGGCAAGCGGTTCTGAGGACATCGATTCGCGTACTGATGTGTACGCGCTGGGCTGCGTTGTCTTCGAGATGGTTGGTGGCAGGCCACCATTTGAAGGCGCGACGCCGATGGCCTTGCTGGCGAAACACATGGCCGACACCGTGCCGAGCCTTCGGACGAGCGATCCGAGGATTCCCCTGTTTGTGGAACGGGCGGTCGAGCGAGCTTTGGCCAAGGCTCCTGAGGATCGATTCGCGAGCGCATCCGCGTTTGTTCAAGCGCTCACAAGCGGAACCGTCGTGGCGCGTGTTCGGCCACGGCACTTCCGCCGCAATGCACTGGTTGGAGCCGCGTTTGTGGTTGTCGCCGTCGCGGCGTTTTGGATTGCGCGAGTGACTGGGACGCCCGGAGTCCGGGCTCTGGCAGTTCTGCCCCTAACCAACCTCTCCGGTGATACTGCGCAAGTGTACTTCGTCGAAGGAGTCCACGAGGCGCTGATCTCGGAGCTTGCGCAGACCGGCGTCACTGTGATTGCGCGTGGATCAGTTTTGCAGTATCGAAACCACCAAAGAACGCTGCGCGAGATCGCACGCGAGCTCGAGGTTGACGCCGTACTCGAAGGGGGCGTCTTCCGCGATGGTGACAGCGTGGAGATCGAGACGCGGCTAATCGACGTGAATTCGGATTTGCCCATTTGGAACGGAGCTTACGATGGCAATCTCCCAAACGTAGTTGCGCTGTACCGCGGTATAGCGCGCGCCATCGCAGGTGAGATCGATGTGGCGCTGAATCCGGAGGCCGAAACGCGCCTCGATCGTTCCGACACCGTCGATCCAGAGGTTTACGAGGCATACCTCAAGGGCATGTACCACCTCAATCGCGCCACGCCGCAAGACATTGCTCAGGGTCTCCGATACCTCCACGACGCCGTTGACCGGAATCCCGTGGATGCACGCTCCTGGGCAGGGCTAGCATACGGGTATATCACCATTGGGCACAGCTTCGCTCCGACACCCGACGCACGCGCACGCGCGATTGAAGCCGCCGAGCGCACGGTCAGGCTCGATCCGACGCTCGCCGATGGATGGGCGGCGCTCGCCGCCGTGAAGACCTACTACGAATACGACTGGGAGGCAGCGGAGCAGGCGTTCAAACGCGCCAACGAGCTGAATCCCAGCCTACCCATGAACCACTATCACTATGCTTGGTACCTTGCCCTCTTCGGCCGCCTAGACGAGGCGATCGTGGAGCACGAGCGAGCACAGGCACTCGATCCATTCACGCCACTCCACACAGCCTGGCTCGGTCAATTGTACGCGCAGGTTGGCCGGTTCGAAGATGGGATCAGGGAAGCCGAGAAGGCACAATCGCTCCAGACAGTGGCACCGTTAGGTTCTTTGGCGCTCGGAATGGTCTACGATATGGCTGGTCAGTCAGACAGTGCCATCGCGGTTCTCGAAGCGGCTGCCGCCGCGGCACCGCCACTCGTGGGCTTCTTAGGCATCGTCTACTCCCATGCCGGGCGTGAGGATGATGCCCGCGCTATCGCCTCCGCACTAGAAACGGCACCGCCGTCCGCGATGTCCTCATTTGTTCTCGCCCAGATTCACGCAACATTCGGCGACATCGATAGGGCCATCTACTGGCTCGAGTACGATCCGCCACACGTCTGGCTTCCATGGTTCGTGACGTCTGGCCCGTTGATTCCTCAGGACTTGCGTCTGGATCCTCGGTTTCAGGCTCTACTCCGACGGATGAATCTTTCAGATTCTCTGAGTGCAGGATGACTGACACCCTTGCCCGCCTAACCACCGCCCTCTCCGACCGCTACGCCATAGAGCGGGAACTCGGTGCCGGTGGCATGGCCACCGTCTACCTCGCCCACGATCTCAAGCACGACCGCAAGGTCGCCATCAAGGTCCTCCGTCCCGAACTCGCGGCCGTACTAGGAGCCGACCGTTTCATTCAAGAGATCAAAACCACAGCGAATCTGCAGCACCCGAATATCCTCGCGCTCTACGATTCAGGTGAGGCAGACGGTTTCCTCTACTATGTCATGCCGTTCATCGACGGCGAGACGCTGCGCGATAAGCTGAACCGCGAAACGCAACTCGGCATCGATGAGGCGGTGAAGATCACGACCGATGTGGCCGATGCGCTCGACTACGCCCATCGCCATAACGTCATCCATCGTGACATCAAGCCCGAGAACATTCTTCTCCACGACGGCCGCCCGACTGTGGCCGATTTTGGTATCGCATTGGCAGTGAGTGCCGCTGCTGGCGGACGGATGACGGAAACTGGACTGTCGCTTGGCACGCCGCTCTATATGAGTCCCGAGCAGGCTACGGCGGAAAAGGATCTCACCAACCGGTCGGACATCTACTCGTTGGGTGCGGTGCTGTACGAGATGTTGACGGGCGAGCCGCCCCATACGGGGAACTCGGCACAGCAGATCATAATGAAGATTGTGACCGACGAGGCGCGGCCGGTGATGGAGTTGCGAAAGTCGGTGCCGCCAAATGTGGCGGCTTCCACCGCGAAGGCGTTGGAGAAGTTGCCGGCGGATCGATTTGCCACTGCCGCAGAGTTTGCCGGGGCTCTCACCAACCCGGTGTTTGCGTTGCCGACGGCAGGGGCAGCAGCGGTGACGGATGCGCTCCCGAGCGGCCCGTGGAAACGCTTGGCCGCTGGCGTGACTGCTGTGGCTGCGATTCTGCTGCTGACCATCTTGTGGGGTTGGCTGCGACCGGATCCGCGGCCACCGAAGCCGGTTATCCGCTACACGCTTGCACTTGCTGAGGAAGAGGCGCTCCATAGTGCTTCGGGTGGGGCCTCGTTGGCGCTTTCCTCCGATGGCTCGCGCATGGTGTACGCCGGCCCGAGCGACGAGGCCGTGTCTCAACTTTGGCTCAGGGAGCGCGATCAACTCGGGGCTCGCCCACTGCCGGGCACCGATTTGGGGCATCAGCCTTTCTTTTCTCCCGACGGGCAGCGCGTTGCGTTCGTGACTTCTGACTCAAAACTCAAGGTTGTTGCGCTTGGCGGGGAACCGCCGGTCTTGCTGGTCGATTCCGATCTGTTGCGGTTGGGTGGTTCGTGGGGACCGGACGGCTACCTGTATTTCGTCCAACGGCCCAACGGTGGTTTGGCGAAGATCCCGTCAACGGGAGGTATGCCAGAAGTAGTCAGCGTCCCCGATTCATCCAAAGGCGTGCTGCGACATTCGTGGCCCCATGCGCTTCCCAGCGGAAAAGGAGTGATCGTCACGCTCCAAAAGGTCATTAATCGGGTAGACGAAGAGGACGACGTGGGCGTGGTGGACATGGAGACAGGTGAAGCTCGCGCATTGGTGAGGGGTGTGTGGGGCAGATATTCGGTCACAGGGCACCTTGTGTTCCTCCGCCTTGACGGGGCGCTGATGGCCGCACCGTTCGATCAGGGTAGGCTCGAACTCATGGGCCCCGCTGTGCAGCTCTTTGCAGGGATCGGCATCACGTTTTGGCCCGAGGTCGCGCTATCGGAGACTGGAAGACTCGTCTACGTGGGTCAGCGTACGACAACAACATTATCTGAAGCGGTGTGGGTGGATCGGGACGGTACCGCCGAGACAGTTGACCCGAATTGGATCGGCCAATTCGAATCGGTCGCGCTGTCGCCGGACGGAACCCGGCTGGCAGCGACTCTGGGGAGCGTGACACAAACGGAAGTCTGGATCAAACAGCTGGATTGGAGACCAGCGTCACGCTTGACGTTCATGGACGGACTCAATCGCCGTCCTGCGTGGACCAGAGATGGTCGTTCGGTGACGTTCATCTCCATCCGCGGGGGAAACCGCGACCTGTACGCGAAACGGGCGGACGGCGCGGGCTCCGCCGACGTGGTGCTCGATCTCGCAGCCGACGTGGACGAGGGGTTCTGGTCCCCCGACGGCGACTGGCTCATCTTTCGGACCGGTACTATGGACGGGGAGCGCGACATCTTCGCTTTGCGGTCGGGACCGGACTCGGCCACCGTACCGGTGGCCGCCGACAGCCGCTTTGACGAGATTGCTCCGGTCCTGTCACCAGATGGACGGTGGCTGGCATACGTGTCAAACGAAACCGGTCAGGATGAGGTGTGGGTACGACCGTTTCCGAACGTGGATGCAGGGCGGTGGCAGGTATCTTTCCGGGGCGGAACAGAGCCGCTGTGGGCGCACAGCGGGCGGGAGTTGTTCTACAAGAGCCAGGGCAGCATGAAAGTCGTGGGCGTACAGACCAGCCCGACCTTCGCGACGCTGGAAGTACGGGAGCTATTCTCGACACGGGACTACTTCAACTTTGCGTACCACCGCAGCTACGACGTGTCGGCTGACGATCAAAGGTTCGTGATGATCCGAACCAATGCGGTGGGAGAGCCTGCGATAGGTGACTTGATCGTAGTCGAGAACTTCTTCGAAGAGTTGAAGGCGAAGCTGGGAAACTGACGCGCCTTTCCTTCCCCACTGCTGATGCATCTCCGGCGCACGCTGACCCCACGGCGCGTGAAGGCCCCACGGATTCGCAATCCGTTGTACCCCTGGGAGCCCCCGTCCGACGGGTCCTCTCGGACCACTGTGCCCCGACTGTGCCCCTTGTCGACAATATCCCGCAGCCCAACCAAGGACCCGCTGAGGCTTGGCCGGGATTACCTACCGTCGGCCGCCCTATTTTCGATGTGCACACCGACAAAATTTGAACGGGGAGCGGAGGATTTTCAGTCCTCAGATACCATCACTGAAATCGGTACCCACGTACACGAAACGACACGAAATGACACTGTGACGCGGCTCGGTGCAGTCGAGTTGTGTCGTTGAGTGTCGATTAGTGCACGTCAGTTCACGCTTTTTCGAGGCACACTCGGTGCGTGCCAGACGGGACGACGGTTACCGAACTCGAAATCCGGCTTGCAGGTGGAACTGCGGTCGGCCTGCGGCCGATCGTCGCTCTGCTCCGCAACGAGACCTACCGGGCCTGTGAGCATCACCGTTCTCAGTTGGGTGGACTGGCCTCTCGGACGAAGCGCACGCCTCTCTCATATCTTGACCGAAGGTCGAAGCCTACGATCCCCCCGTCCTCACCGCGAGTAAACTCGAAGTAGTATCCCCGCCAGAGCTGGAAGTGATCGGGTATGGTAGGTTCCAGCGGAACCGTACCGAATCGCGGTAGCGTGGCGACTAGCCTAGCGTTCTCGATAGAGACCGAGTATGTGGCGGGCAGTTCCTCGTTGCGGTATTGACCCACGTAGTCTTGAAGTTGGGCTTCAGTCGGAACCACCAGCTCCACCGGCTCCCACCAGGCCACCTCCTCAATATATGGCGGATAGAAGCTTGCGGTGATCTTGACATGCCATTGGGCGTTTGCGTCCGGCCGGTAGAATTCGTACTCGCCACGATACGGAAGACGGAGCAGCCGGAATCGCGTCGCGGTCATTGGAACGAGAACCGTGTTCGCGCCGTCTTCATCGTGAAATGCCAAGCTCCCTTCCATTGCAGAGAACTCCTCGGTAGCGCCTGTCTCTGGGTCCCAATACGCTCCCGCCATGTCTCGTAGTGCGGACTCGCTCACCTCGATAGTCTCCGCCGGTAGTATGTCTGGCGCGAATGCGTCAAGCAGGTAGAGTTCAGCCACTTGCCCCGTCAACATCCACGGAATTGTGCTGCTGAGGTTGCAGAGGCAGATGACGGAGAACCGCAGATCCGGGAACTGGACGAAGTTCGCACGGAACCCCATCGTCCCCCCGTCGTGGCTAATGTAGCGCACACCTCTGTAGTGTCCGACCTTGAGACCGGACGCATAATGGAGCTCAGTACCGTCGGTGAGGGTACCGGGGGTGACAAGTCGATCCACCAAGTCGGGCTGTGCCAGCCTGTTCTCGTAGAGGTTCTGGTCCCAGAGGAACAGGTCTTCGATGGTGGCATACACCCCGGTGTTGCCCACGGTGGTGTAGTTGCTCGACCATGCGAACGCGAACTCACCCTCCCCGCGCCGTGAGTATGCGTTGGCTCGGTTCTTCACGACGTGCAATCGATCATCGTGGAAGTGGGTATGCGCCATACCCAAGGGACCGAAGATGTTCTCCTCCGCAAACTCTCTGAGTGACTTGCCGGTGGCGCGCTTTACTATCTCCCCGAGTAGCACGTAATTCGTGGTAGCGTAGCTGTAGTGAGTGCCGGGTCTGAAGTTGAGGCCCTGTTGACGGGCCAGGAACGCGATTATCTGTTCGTTCGTCACGATATTGCTCTGCGGATATTCCCCGGCCAGCGAGGACAGGCTGAAGTATTCACGGATACCACTCGTGTGATACATAAGGTGCCGGACAGTGATTGGGTCGCCGTAGTATGGCATCTCGGGCAGATACGTCCGAATATCGTCGTCGAGGGACAGATGCCCCTGACTCTCTGCAAGCAGGATGCTCGCTGCCGTGAACTGCTTGGATGTTGAGCCGATGAGGAAGACGGTGCTGGGAGATATCGGCACACTGTGTTCCAGACTCGCCATGCCGTAACCGCGTTGGTAGATCAGGCTCCCATCGCGGATCACGCCCAGAGCACACCCTGGTGAGGTCGGCGTGTCCCACTCCGCGAAGAGTGCATCGACTTGTTGTATCAGCGTATCCGGCGTTGGTGATGCTTGACCGCGGATCGGAAAAGCGGCAATCGTAGCGATCACAAACGTTGGATACAGTGCCTGTACAACGGTTGGCATAATGACCTCCCGCGCTCGCTGTGCCTGCGGTGCTCCCGCGTCTTCGTCGTCGGGCGGACGTCTCGTGCGCCGGTCAGCGACCCGGATCCCTGATCACCCACACCTCGTAGCCGAACGGCTCTCGAGCGATGAATGCGAGTCGTGTTCCCTCGGGATGAACGGCCATGTAGGTGAGCTCCATTCCGGTCGGCACCTCGATCCTCCCCAGACGGCGTGGTTGTTCCCGGCTCACTGACGCCAGCCAGAGATCGTTTGCCGCTCGGTAGAGGAACGAGCGTGAGTCGGGAAACCACGCCGGCGGACCCCACGCGTCGGGCAGCTCAAAAGACTCGCCCGAGGCAGAGACGATCTCCAACGCTGACGATGGACCCTCCTGACTCCAGAGCCCTATCGCCAAATAGGAAGCGTCCGGTGACATCTTGTACCCGTACACGTACGGCGGCACATTGCGCGCAAGCAATTCTGTTTCCACTCCGGACTCGGGGTCGAACTGAAACATTCGTGCTATACCGGAGAATCCCGGTTGCGGAATGACATAGGTGACAGCCTGCCCGCCTTCTGCCCACCCAACCCAATCGATCTGGCGCTCCCACTGCGACGGGGTGCTCGTGACCGTCGTCCGCGCTCCCGTCTCGACGTCGATTCGGTACACGAGCTCAGCGGGCGGTGTCATGGGATCCCAGCCGTTGGCGAGCAGAGTGCGACCATCGGAGGACCATTGTGGGAGCAGCCGATGGAGGATGTCGACATCCTGCGGCAAGCTCAGCACATCACCTGTCCCGAGAGATCGAACTGCCACAGTCCATGCGGTCGGTGAAACGCCTCCAGCCGGAGCTACATAAGCGAGACGCGTCCCGTCCGGCGACCAGTCAACGCCAGTTGCGTGGAAGGCCGGCGCTACGAGCTGCGGAGTGTATTCCCGGTCAACGGAATCTGAATCCAGGTCCATCACGTACAGGGCGCACTGCCCACGGCGAACGAGATAGTAATACGAGCCATCTGGCGTGGAAGTAGACGGGTCGAGTGGGCCCACATCGGTGACCAGCAGTTCGAGGGCACCCTGTGCTTCACCCTCTACAACGGGTAGCTGCCAGAGGTCTACACTGCCTGTGCGATCGCTCGCGAACACGATGCCGCTTCCATCGGGTGTCCAGCCGAACAGCCGGTCGTCCGCCGAGTGTTGCGCGAGGATACCCTGGTCCGTTCCATCGGCGGTGAGAATGTGGATGTCATGATTCGGAGCATTGCCGCGTACGGACACGTCATACGCAATGAAGCGGCCATCCGGTGAAAAGGCCATCGTCCTGGGAGACTCGCCCCAGACAGGACTCGACACGGCTTGGAGGCGGGGCTGTACCGCCATCGAGATCAGCTCTTCGTATGAGCCGTCCGACGCTGAGACCAGTCCGACATGGCCGGTCGAGTCCGTCCGGAGGGAGACAACCAGTAGGTGCTGTCCATCTGGAGACCAGGCCTTGGGGACTATGTATCGCACCTCCGGGTCTCGGTAGAGAACTTGAGGCTCAGATCCGCTGACTTCAACCACCCGAATGTCAACGTAGCCCTCCTCGTTCTGCCAGGCGTAGCCAATCTGTTCACCGTCCGGAGAGAACACGGCCGCCAAAACTACCTGCGGCAGCTGAGCGCTGGTCAGACTGCGGATCTCATCAGTTGCCAGATCGCGAATGGTGAGATTCCCGAACAACTCGATCGCGGTGCCCATCTCGGCGAAGAACTCGCCGTCTGGAGACACCGATAACGGCATCGAACGATCAGCCACCTTGGACGCCTGTGCAGATAGCTGAGGGTTCGTGAGCGCCAGCAGCGAAAGCCAGATGACAAGGCAAAGCTTGTGAGCATGAAGCATCGTACGCTCCGGGTTTGTGTCCGTGCTACCTGCATAGCTTGCCCATCGGTCTCGTCGTCGGGCGGGCGTCGTATTGCGGCGTCTACTGCGGCGGCGGAGGCCGGGAGGCAACGAGCTAAGTTACGCCAACGTTAGCAAGACATTCGCCCGGTGCATCTGGTACGGAATGTCGATTCCATAAGGACAAGCCCCGTCACAGGGTGCCGGACAGGCTCGACAAGCCGCGGCATCTGAACCTTTCAGGGCAGCGTACCGCGTTAGCGCATGCTTCTCACGCCCCTGCCCCTCGTAGTAGTACGCGTAGCGCATGATGGTGCTGACCGGCACATTGAGGGGGCAGTCCGCCGCGCAAGCAGAGCAGCCGTGGCGACAGTACTGATCGCTCAGCGCTAGCTCGCACTCCTGCAGCATTTCCTCTTCAACCGGTGTGAGGTCCGTACCGGAAAGCGCGATGACTTTGTCGATCAGGTCGAAATCGGCGAATGTTATGCATGCGGTGTGCATGTCCGGGTTTTGAATCGCCCAGTGGATACTGCCCAGCCTGAGTTGGTCCTCGGTTTGCACACCGTATCGCTCGACGAAGGGGCGGGTGCGCTCGTACAGATCTCTTTCGCCGTCGATGTTGTTCTCGAGGCGAGCGACCGCCTCCTCCCGGGTGAAACCTCGTCCGACCAGCTGTTCGAGGTACTGCTCTTGTTCATCGCTGAGGTTGTCGGGATCGAACGGCTCGTGATGTAGCAGTCCCGGAGCAGTCTTCATCGCAGTCGTCGCTACGTTGTGCGCCTTGCAGGTCGCGAGTATCCGGTCGGTCTCGTCATGATTCAGGAAGTTGTACACCATCAGTACGAGATCGAAACGGCCGTCCTCGGCAGCAGCACATAACACATCGGTCATACTGTCTCCCAATCCCGGCTGTGTGCCGTGGTGCGTGACGCCGGTGAACCGGACACGGCCTTCGGCCTTGAGACGCGCCATGGCCGAGTGGTACCCGTCATAACTCAGACCCTCGAGTGACGGCATGAATAGCGAGTACGCGTCCACGTAGTCGGTGCGAAGTCGCTCGAGGCTCCCGCGCACCTTATTCAACACTACTTCTTCCGTGGGTTGGCTCCAGAACAGGTCCGGTTTGCATGCGATGAAGATCTTGTCGCGGTCGATGTGCTGTAGCGCCTCGCCAATGGCGCGCTCGGATGCCCCGTTGACATAGGACTCGCCTGTGTCGACGTAGTTGACACCCATGTCAAATGCTCGACGCATCAGCGCGGAGTCTGTTAGATCACCGGTGCCCATACTGATGTCGGAGACCTGCCAGCCGGTTCGCCCAAGTGTGCGGTAGCGCTTGATCCGAATACCACCTTGCGCCGGTTTCGGGAAGATGCCGGACACTTTGCCGACAGTGGCGGGGGCGGCCGCCGCTCCCAACACTGCACCTCCACCCAGAGCCGCAGTGCCAGCTTTGACGAGGTTCCTGCGGGAGATTCGACAAGACTCACGATTTGACTGAGAGTTCCCACTCATCGTTTGCCTCCGTGTATTGCGATCGCTGGACCACCGAGTGCAGCATTCGCGTCATTTTCCGTCGGTCATCCACCTGTCTCGTTGCCCGGTAATGCATCCGCACGGTCAGCGCTCCGCGCGGATTGGTTATATGGACTCGGGCGGAAACGAACCGTGGCCTAAGATGATCTTCCACTCACCGTTCCGCTTATTCCACGCGAGAGTCTCGGCGTAGCGCCAGACATATTCATCGGGTGTGTAAGACGCCACGTTCACGACTATCAAGCGGACGCGCTGAATTGTGAGGACGATTTCCGGTGAAAGGACAACCGTGCGTGAGTCAACCACCTTCACATCCTGGAGCCGAAGAATCCCTGCGTCCTGACCGAAGTAGTCATCGTAGGCAGTTTTAGAGAGCAGCACGGTGCCGTTAAGTACCCATGCCCATTCCGGTGCATCATGCGCATCGAACGGAATGTCCGTGCCGGCGAGTTCGAGAGTTAGCCACCGCTCGTTGACAACCGAGTCGACCTCGGCGGCGATCGCCGCCTTCTGTTCCTCCGTCATTTGCGTGGTCACGGGCTGATAGCCAACTGCAACGAGCAACGCGAGCGAAAGAACCTACCTGCGAGCCGGGTCTCGGTGGTCTCGTCGTTAGGCGGGCGTCTACTGCGGCGTCACAATGCGGCGTCTACTACGGCGTCAGTCAGGCGGCGGAGGCCGAGAGGCCACCGGCGAGCGTCATTTGTGAATGGCGAGAACATGCTCCGGCATCTCGGGCGCCGCAAGGGGGACACAGGACTAGCAATCCGTTCTACCCCTGGGAGCCGCCGTCGCACCGGGCCCTCAGGCCACTGTGCCCCTTACCCAAAGAAGGACCCGTCCCCGGAATCAAGCGGAGGATCCGTGTGAGCCGTCGCTTGATGGTATTTCGATCGAAGCAAAATCACGCCCCGAATGAGACCCACTGAATATCAGCTGATATAGCAATACCGCGCTCTGACGGGGCTCTTGGACCTGTCGAGGTTTCCTGTTACCGGCCTCTGTGTCAAGCGGCTGGAAATGCGGGCCCTATGCGGCGACGGCGCCTGGCGTCACCCTTCTTGCGCTAGCGCCCTCATCGAATCGACCTTCGCCTTAACATCGGCCATCATCCCCTGGAATCGCTGGTCCTCTCGCAGATTGGCGAGAAGTGGGTCTTGGAGTCCGATGCGATACAAACACCATCCTGCGTCGATGGCCCGTTGCAGCCACGCGTAGGCGTCTTGCTTCTCGCCTCGGATGGCGTGGATGGTTGCCAGCAAGTACAACGGTTGCGGCCCGTGATGTCCCTGTGCGGTTTCAGCCTCCAGAACATGAAAACTCTCATCCAACAGCTGCCGTGCCTCATCCTGCCGACCTTCCTGCTGATAGACCAAGGCCAGGCTCACACGAAGCATCCTGCCCCAAGACCGCGTGTTCCACTGTGCCGCGGGCAACAATTGGATCGCCTGCAGATAGTATTCCTTTGCTAGATTGAAATCGCCTCGAAACAATGCCACGTCACCGGCTGCACCCAACATCACCATCGCGGTGGGGCTAACCGGGTAATCCGTGTCGTTGTCTGTAACCAAGGCCAGCGCTGCCTGAGCTTTCTGGTGCGCTTCTTCATACCGGCCCTGGGCCAAGTTCACCCACGCGAAATTGCCCCACGCATGCGGATAATCTGGCAAGAGTTCCGTCGCAAGTGTCATCCACCGCTCGGCGGCGGGCAAATCATCGAGGCGAACGTAACTTCCGGCCACGACCGACGCGCAAATGCCTCTCAGTGGCAGCGGTGCAAGGGAGTATGCGCGCATCCCCAGCGCCAAGGCTCGATCCGGCTCCCCGGAGTTATGGCTTACGTTTGCAGCTAGGTTGTTGA
>JBDHHK010000136.1:0-12268 GCA_039589395.1 Gemmatimonadota bacterium | reverse complement strand
CGGATTGGTCAGGGATTGGTTGTACCCGATAACTGATGGGCGCGGTTCCGAAGTTTCGCGCAAGTAGCCGGAATCTAAGTGTTTGCTCGCGTTACTCAAATGAGATTTCATTCTCGCGTGGGAGGTCCCCTTCGCAGTTCTCCCGTGCCTCGGCTACTTTCCATTCCCAGACAAATACGAATCGGAAAGAGGCCAGAACTCCTATGGTGCGAAGACCGATCGAGGTGATTTCTTGACCAACGCTCCCAGAACAGCGTACATCGTGTCCCACACTCATTGGGACCGCGAATGGTACAAGCCATATCATCAGTTCCGGGTAGATCTCTCAAGGATCATCAAGAGAATCCTAGACACGCTAGAGCACGACTCTGATTTCCGCCACTTTCTGCTCGACGGTCAGTCGATAGTGCTGGAGGATTATCTCGAGGTTCATCCTGAGGATGAGTCTCGAATCGAAGAGCTCGTTCGGGCGAGGGCTCTGTCAGTCGGCCCGTGGTACATCCTGCCGGATGAGTTTTTAGTGAGCGCCGAAGCGACGGTGCGCAATCTCATCATCGGACACCGAGTCGCAAACCGACTCGGCAGGGTGCAGAAGGTCGGGTATATGCCGGATTCGTTCGGCCATATAGCGCAGATGCCCCAGATACTCAGACTAGCTGGTATCGACTCGTTCGTGTATTCCAGAGGCAACGGCGACGAAATCGAACGCACGGGATTCGAGTTCTTCTGGAAGGCGCCCGACGGCAGTCAGGTGCTGGCGATCAACCAGTGCCAAGGCTATGACAACGCCGCAGGACTCGGCCTAGAATCCTATTGGGAGGCCCACACTCAACGCGACATCGACATCGAACTGGCTGTGGAGCGAGTTAGATCGCTGTTTGCGCAAATGTCGCCGTTGTCTCAGGGCGACATTTATCTGTTGAACAACGGCGGAGACCACATTGGCCCGCAGCGCGGGTTCGGCTCCATCGTAGCTGCTCTGCGCGAAGCATTCCCCGACACGAACTTTCTTCATTCCGGCATGGAGGAGTACATCGATGCCGTGAAATCCGCCGGGTTCGTCAAAAACCAACACGAAGGCGAGATGGTCCAGGGCCGGTACCATTTCATTCTTTCTGGAGTTTGGTCCGCCCGCATGTATCTCAAGCAGCTAAATGACCTCTCCCAAACTATGCTGGCCATGTATGCGGAACCGATTGCGGCCTACGGCCAGTTCCGTTTGGGGATACCCTATTCGAGCGGAACCATAAGCAATGCCTGGAAGTTGCTGCTGGAGAACCATCCGCACGATTCGATTTGCGGCTGCAGCACGGACGAAGTGCACCGTGAGATGGTACCTAGGTTCGAAGGTGTAACACAAACGTGCGAGCAATTGTTGCGGCACCGGTTGACAGTCATCGCCCCCACCTTTGCCAGGAAGGAAGCGGATGATGGCGAGACTGTCATTTGTGTTGCAAACCCGCTTCCCAGGAGGCGTACCGAGATCGTCGAGCGGCTAGTCGTTCTCCACAACAGGGGTCCCGATATCGAAAACCTCGTGCTGAGAGACGAGAAGGGCACAGTGGTGCCGTACGTGGTGGTAGACACGCAGTGGGTCAGGAGGTTCTGGGGCGTCGACTATCGGACGGAGCTGTTCGCCGAGCAACAGAGGCGGATGCTGGCCACTTACCTGAACGAGTTCGGCGAAGAGTATCTGGTCGCCGACCCCAAAAACAACGATCACGATTGTTTTCTCACGATCCAGTTCGTGGCTGAGGACCTGCCCGCGGTGGGCCACGCGTTGTACTTCCTCCGAGATGAGGCTGGGGCAAAGCCTCTCGAAGCTGAGTCGGGATCGGTAGCGGATAGTCGGAAGGTAGAAAGCTTCAGAATTGGTGCTAATGGCGACACAATCGAAAACGAGTTCCTCTCGGTGCGTCTCCACGAAAATGGGACGTTTGATCTGTGTGACAAAAAAACCGGGCGTGAGTTCTACGGGCTGAATCAGCTTGAAGACACCGAGGACATCGGTGACGAGTACGACTATTCGCCGTGCAGTAACTCCAGGACGATAACGACGGAAAACTGTCAAGGGACTGTTTCTGTACTGGAGAATACGGGGCTGCGGGGGAAGTTGAAGGCCGAATTCGTTCTGACATTGCCCGTGTCGATTGCCACAGGCCGAGCCGAGCGCTCGGACAAGATGGCCGAATGCCGAGTGTCGACGATACTCACTCTGGATGCGCGCTCGCCTTTTGTCGATGTTGAGCAACGATTTGACAATAGAGCGAGAGACCACCGACTCCGCGCGGAATTCCCCGCGTCGATTGACACCGACACGATCGTGTCTGACGGACATTTCTACATCAACCACCGTCGGATCGATTTGCCTGAAGGCAAGGACTGGAAGCAGGAGCCGTCTGGGACATTCCCGCAGCAGGATTTCTCACTCGTTCAAGACGGACAAGGTGGTTTGGCAGTTTTCAACAGAGGCCTTCCCGAAATCGCCGCGACCCGCGATTCGAGTCGCAGTGTCAAGCTTTCGCTGACGCTTCTTCGGTCGGTGGGCTGGTTGTCGAGGGACGACTTTGCGACCAGGAGTTGCTCGAACGCAGGGCCGACGCTTTTCACACCTGATGCGCAATGTTTGGGGGAGAACGTCTTTCGATATGCGGTAGCACCTTTTGCGGGCGACTACCTCGACGCGGGTATCAAGGACCTCAGTCAATCATACAGGAGTCCGGTTGTTTCCATCCAAGGAGTGGCCGATTCCAGCATGGTAGGAGGACAAAGTCTGGTCGAACACCGCTCCAGGCATACTTGCGTATCTGCCATCAAACGGCACGAAGACCGGGAGACCCTCATCGTCCGTCTGTACAACCTCCGCAAAAAGCCCACAAATGACTCGCTCGAATTCGACCTGGACATCGCCTCCGCTTGGCGGACGGATATTCTCGAAGAGCGCATAGCGGAGCTTGCGACCAAGTCGGATCGACACCTGGATGTCGAACTGGGGGCTCACGAGATCGTGACGCTCGAGGTCACGTTCAGGGATTGGCACGACGCAGGGTAGATCACGCGTTGGAGTGACGCTGATTTACCCTGTGTCATCTTCCTCCGACACGCCGCACTGCATCCCTAACCATCCCAACCGTGTACGAGTCGTACTTAATCGGGTTGTCGTATCCGGCGTCTGGACCGTAAACTGCTAGCAATGGAATCCCGACCCACTCTAGTTCCGAGAGCTTCTCTTTCCCTGGAGGATTGTCTCCGGTCAAGTCGATTCTCATCGGTGTGACGCCAGGACCATTGAGGAGCGAGACAATCTCTTCCCTATGCAGCACGCCGTGTTCCAGTGCTTTGCAGTTCAGACACCACTCGGCGGTAAAATCGAGCACGATTACGTCACCGCGTTCTGCTGATACTTCGAAGCGTTCAACCGTGTAGTAGGTCCAGGCGATCGGGCCAGCACTGCTGAAACCGACGGCCAGCCATATGCATACTGCTGAGATGCCAGTAGTGAAAACACCCACGCTTACCCGTCGCCCGCGTGACTCCGTGATTGAAAAGGTGCGATACGCAGTCCACGCGCAGGCGGCCACGATAAAGCCACATACGATCCACCAGTAGAACCGGCTCGGCGGGTCGGGCGCCTGGTGGAGCCAGGCCGAGATGGAGGTACCTAAGAAGAAGGCGGCCACAGCGAACATCAACAATCCCATCACCTGTTTGACCAGCACACTCGCGGGGCCGGTCTTTGGCATCTTCTTAACCCAACCGGGTCTTGCACTTAGTAGTAGATAGGGCACGGCCATACCCGCACCGATCGCTCCAAAGGTCGACAATGTGGTGGCCGGTGCCTGGGTCGCCGCCCAAGCTGAGGCGCCGGCCATAAATGGTGCAGTGCATGGTGTCGATAGAACGGCTGTCAGGATTCCAAATGCAAAAGAACCGGGGAGTGAGTCCTGTCCGGGATTCAGCCTGTAGATAGACTGCGGGAGCTTGAAATCGAACAGTCCCATCATTCCGCCTGCCATCACAGCCACGACAACACCCACGAGCGGAGCGAACCAACTGGTCTGGAATAGACTGGAGATAGCACTGAACCCGGCAACGAACGCAATCGCCCCGCCGAGTGCAATCCAGAAAGCAACAACCCCCAAGGACATCACCAGTCCAAGCAACAACAGACGCTTCGGGTCTTCGGATGCTTGACTGATGCCGATGATCTTGATCGGTATCACCGGGAGAACGCAGGGAGTGAAGTTCAGGACCAGGCCCCCGACAGCCGCAATGAGTAGCAGCAGTGAGACGCCAACAGGCCCACGCGGATTGAAGGTGAATTGCCATCCGAACACGTTCATCGACACCGGACGCAGCAAAGCGCTGGAAGCGTCGGTTTCCCCGAGGCCAAACCCGGCGAACAGCTCGGGCTCATTCAGTTCGATCGCCGCTTCAACGTCGGCCGCGATGACCTGCAGCGGCACGTTGAGTTCTACGGTTTGGGGTGGATAACAGAGCCTGTCGTCGCAGGCCTGGTAACCGGCTCGCAACTGTACTGCGAATTCACCCAGGGGTTGCGTAGGTGACAAGTCGACTGGAACGTAGGCGATCGTTTCGTCAACGAACGACAGGAGCTCGATTGGGGTTCCGGTGTAGTTGACTTCAACGGAAACCGGTGTCGGCCACTGGAACGGGTGCACCTCGGAGCCGTCTGGTACGGAAACCAGTTCCAGCGTCGTCGGAATGGGTGTGAAAGCCCCTAACTCAGGTGGCACCACCGGTTCGTTGGGCCACGAATGGAATCCGCTACGGTGCTGATACACGACGGCGATCACCAGCTGATCGCCTGGCCGCAACGTCGACTTTGCGGCAACTGCGCGGACGGAAACAGCGTCTCTGGCTTGCTGCAGCTGCGCGTATGCTTGAGGTGGGAAGGCCAAGGCCACACAGAATAGAACGAGCGCGGCAACCGCTGGCCGGCTGACGCTTCGGAAATGTCGGGAGGGCCGTTTCAAGCCTTTGTCCTTCGTGATATCTAGTTCGCTTCGCCGAAAACCCTAGCAAGCGCCTCTTGCAGTCGTTCGCCGCGGACGTCCTCATCAACCCCGACTATTGTGTGGCTGCCGTCGACGAGAATCGCTTTTGGCACGCCGAAAAGCTCAAACAGTTCTGCGGCATCGCTGTCGAGTGGCTCGAACGCGTGCAGCCACGGCATTGGCCATTCGGTTGACCGGAGCCGCGCGATCTCTTCACGCCGGTCACCCATGGCGACAGAGAGAATCTCGAAGCCACGCTCGCTGTATGTTTCGTAAGCCAGATGGAGGTTGGGCAGCTCTGCAACACACGGCAAACACCAAGTGGCCCAGAAATCGATCAGGTAGGTCTTGCCGTCCACATCGGCGCGCGTGTAGGAAACGTTTGAGTCTTCCAGGGAGCTGAGCACAAAATCGGGTAACTCAGCGCCGACTGTGATTCGCGAGGGTGCGATGTAAACTTCCGCCGAATCTTCAGAACTCTGCTCAGAGTGACTATCGCAAGCTGACCCACAAACGACACACATTGCGTATAGAACGGTAGCCACACCGCGTGTTTTCATATTCTTGGTCCGCGTGAAAGTTTCCACCGGAGGTTGCCGCGACCGACAGGTATGCGGTAACCTACGACAACACTGCAAAGTAGGTGCGACTGGTCTGGCAGCCAAGCGGCAACGGCTACGGGACGGTTTTCGATTTCTGGGCGGGAACGTCAGGCCATCTTTGGGCTTCAACGGTTCTGCCCATCGCAAACCAAAGAATCCTGCAAGGAGGTACAGATGAAAATTGCTCGCATGGTGTTATCGGTCGGCGTTGTGTCGATGGTCGTCGCGTGCAGCCCCGGTGAAATGCCACCTCATTTGAATGGCGAGGATCTTCGGGAGATGCTGATCCACGGTTTCGAGCAATACAGGGCACACGATCTAGAGATCGCAGCCGCGATTCCTGACTCGGCTCTCAGATGGGCACCAAATGACGAGGTTCGCGATTTCGCCGAAATGGTCGAGCACTACGCAAACAACCTATGGCTGAGTCAGTTTGCGTTGGGGATTGAGCATGAAAGTGTTGGGGACTCAGCCCAGTACTTGAACGACAATGCCGCGCTCGGGGATGTAGTCACTCAGTGGTACGACATGGTGATTGCCGACCTACGTGAAGTTCCCGCCGACGACTTTTTCACAGAGGTAGATTTCTTCGGTGACCAGCGTATGCAGAAGTGGCAGGTGTATTCGTTCGGCCTGCAGCACGCTCTCTGGACCCGGGGGGGGCTCATTCCGTATTTCCGTGCTCACGGAGTACCGGTGCCCGCGTTTAGGGGTTATTAGGAGCCGGTGGACACGCCGGTTTGAAGCGATTCCGTAGCCCGGGTGAGTTCGCTTTTCCCGGGCTGCGGATGTACAATAAAAAAACATTGCGCCGACTGTCTGAATGTATAGGTGGCGCCTAGGCATTCCTTCTCAACCATCATTCATTCAAAAGCAGTGACTCACGAATCCTATTTGGGAGTACTCGATGTACTCGAGAACGGCGCTGGCTTCGTGCGGCGCCGAGAAGTTGGATACTTGCCGCATCGCGGCGACATCTATGTGGGCAAGAACCTCATACAGAAGTTCAGCCTTCGAAAAGGCGATGAAATTGCCGGTGATGTTGGTAAGCCGGGACGGCGGGGGAAAAACAAGAGGGTTACCCGTCTCATTGAGGTAAACGGCGAGCCACCCGATTCCGTCGTGCACCGTCCGCAGTTCAACAGCTTGCGAGTACTGCACCCGGACGACCAGTTGAAGCTGGAATGCGAACTCGTTCGGAGGGGGCAGAAGGACTACACGAACCGCATCGTCGACCTGTTTTGTCCATTCGGCAAAGGCCAACGGACGTTGATAGTCGCACCCGCCAAGGCAGGCAAGACAATGGTTCTCCAGGCTGTCGCTCAAGGTGTTGTCACCAACTATCCAGATTGTCACGTGATGATCTTGTTGGTAGACGAGCGGCCTGAAGAGGTGACCGAGATGGAGAACTGTGGTTTCGGCGAGGTGGTAGCATCCAGCTTCGACCATCCGCCGGATCGCCATGTTGCGGTCGTGGAGATGACTCTGGAGAGAGCAAGGCGAAAGGTCGAACAAGGGCAGGATGTGGTGATCATACTTGATTCGATCACACGCTTGGCTCGTACCTATAACACGGTTGAGGAAGGAAGCGGTCGCACCCTCACCGGTGGGCTTGACGCGACGTCCCTCGATAAGCCGAAGAAGTTCTTGGGCTCAGCGCGCAAGATTGACTCTGCTCAGGGAGGCGGGTCGCTGACGATAATCGGTACCGCACTCGTCGATACCGGTTCCAGAATGGACCAAGTGATATTCGAAGAATTCAAGGGCACCGGCAACAGCGAACTGGTGCTGAGCCGCGAGCTTGCCGACAGGCGCATCTACCCAGCATTCGACCTTACGGTGAGCGGTACCCGGCGTGAGGAACTCCTGCTTTCGGAGGGCGCGTTGCGCGTGTCAGGTGCGTTGCGTCGCGGTCTTGGTGAGGTGTCTCCAGTAGACGCCATGAATACCGTTCTCGGATATATGCAAGATACAGATACTAACGAGGATCTCGAGAAGTTGTTCTGAGTTTGATGCGTCGCCGTGGACGGCCAAAAGAATCCGGTTTCGCTGGACGAATCGCTACGCAGTTGTCCACATCGATCTTGGTTGTCCTCGTGCATAACTAGCCGCAAACGCCTCTCAAAGCTGACTTTACGGATCAATGCCGTTTGCAGGAATGTTGGGGTGAGGGGTTCATGCAGGCGAGCCGGTTGTGGCGGTTGAAGACTGCCGGCACCTCCTGTCAGGTCGTTGTAAATTGTTAAATGGCAACACGTTAAGATGTACAATGCCGCTGAAGGTCGTTAACCGCTCTCCCTCCAGTCACTAACATCGTCTGAGGTAGCTGCCATTGCCGTTCGTCATGTAACGGCGATATCTCTTTTCCACACCGAGCTGTGGAAATCGCTTACCTGAACTAGGATCTCTGATCCCTTCTCACGTCCTTCTACAAGGAAGTCACACACTATCCTCGCGGACACTCCTTCCATCCTCCGACCGGATTCCGCCTGGGTTCCACTGAGAAAAACGCCTTTGATCCTCCGACACAATATTGGTTTTTCTGGAAATGGCATTCAGCTCTGGTGGCAAGAATTGGGATAGTATCGAAGCTGCCTTGACATCCCGAGTACAAGTGGGTAGTCTATGTTTAGCGTAAAATCTAATTAATTGGGTATTGAGGTATTCAGTAACAGATCAGCGAGGAATGGCGATGGATAATCCCGATCCGCAGGACGTTCGAAGGGCCGCGAAGATCTTCAAGGCACTTTCTCACCCGCAGAGACTGAGGATCGTGTGCCGGCTGACCGAGCAGTCTGTGACCACAGAAAAAGAGTTGATAGAGGAGTTCGGTCTGCCCCAGTCGACGATGAACAGACATCTCTCGCTGCTAAAGGATTGTGGTGTTGTTGCGGCAACCAGGGCCGGCACGAGGGTGTTGGTTGAGCTCGCTGGCCCAATGGCTAGTCAGTTGATGGACGCGGTATGTCAGTGGGTGCACCCGGAGACTGGTGAACAGTTCTCGGGTGACCTAACACACGGGTTGGATCAGCCAGAGCAGCTGCCATGACTGGTCGCAAAGCAACCATAGGAGCAGGTATGAAACGCGTCGTGATACTCGGAGCCGGTACTGGTGGTACGATCATGGCCAACCGGGTCTGGTCTCAGCACAAGAAGGAAGTTGCAGCCGGCGAGATGACCATCACGGTCGTCGATCAAGACAACCGCCACATCTACCAACCGGGACTGCTCTTCATTCCGTTCGACATGTACACGCCCAAAGACACGATCAAAGAGCGCAAACCGTTTCTTCCGAGAGCCGCAAACTTCATACAGGGTGAGGTCGATCGTGTGGAGGCAGATGAAGACAAGGTCTACCTCGCCAATGGGATGATCCTCGACTACGAGCTCCTCATAATCGCGACTGGTGCCAGGCTCGCGCCGGAAGAGACCGAAGGCCTCATGGGGCCTGGTTGGGGCGAGAAGGTGTTCGAGTTCTACACGGAGGAGGGCGCCGAGGCATTAGCTCCTGCAATGCGCGAGTTCAAGCGCGGTCACCTGGTCGTGAACATCACGGACATGCCGATCAAGTGTCCTATTGCGCCGCTCGAGTTCGTGTTCCTGGCGGACTGGTATTTCCGGAAGCGTGGAGTCCGAGACGACATCAAGATCTCGCTTGTGACGCCGCTCGATGCCGCCTTCACTCGGCCGCTTGCGGCGCACGCATTCGGGAACCTGCTCAAAGAGAAGAACATCGAGATCGTCACCGAGTTCAATACCGGAGAGGTGGATGGTGAAGCAGGCCGCATCATCTCCTGGGACGAGCGAACCGTCGATTTCGATCTGCTCGTGAACGTTCCGCTTCACATGGGTGCGGAATTCGTGGACCGGTCGCCCGGGCTGGGTGATGACATGGGATGGGTCCTTACGGATCCGAACACTCTCCAGGCGCAAGTCAAAGACAACATCTTTGTGCTGGGCGATGCGACAAACGTAGCGACGTCGAAGGCTGGTTCCGTCGCACATTTCCAGGGTGAAGTCTTGGCGGAGAACGTCGAACATTTCCTCGCTGGTAGAAAGCTGAATCCTGAGTTCGACGGTCACGCAAACTGTTTCATAGAGACTGGCTTCAACAAAGCCGTTCTCATCGATTTCAATTACGACATCGAGCCACTGCCGGGACGGTTCCCGTTCGCGGCTGTTGGCCCACTCTCCCTGCTCAAAGAGACCCGCATAAACCACATCGGAAAGATGGCGTTCAAGTGGGTCTACTGGAACATGCTGCTTCCCGGCAGGGACCTCCCGGGCGTGACGACGGAGATGACTCTGAGCGGCAAACGCGAGTGGGTGAAGGGCATCGGTGCACAAACGGCCGACGCATAAAAGGGGGTACTCATGGCCACGGCAACGATAGCCGGAAAAGACGTTGAAGTAGACAAAGAGGGTTTTCTGCAAAACCCCGACGAATGGAACAAAGAAATCGCTGCTGAGATCGCGAGTGAAGCCGGTATTTCGGAACTGACCGACCGCCACTGGATGGTGATCGAGTTCATGCGCACGCGTGTAGCCGAGACCGGTGCCGCCCCGTCGATCAGATCGCTCGGCAAACAGTCAGGTGTGCCGATCAAGGAGCTTTACCAGCTCTTCCCGAAAGGCCCCGCGAAACTCGCCGCCAAGATCGGTGGCATCCCGAAGCCCCGCGGCTGCGTCTGAGCCGGTGACGAGATAGGAAAGGAATAGTCCGATGACAGAAGCGACGATGACGGAGCCTCAGGTCTCCGAACAGAACGAAGAGGAAGCCATCAAGAAGGTCTCCATCATCATTTCCAAGGGATCTCTCGAGGGCGTCTACCCGGGCCTGATCATGGCCAACGGCGCACGGATGGAAGGAATCGAGGCAAATGTGTTCTTCACGTTCTTCGGGATGGACGCGATTCACAAGAAGCGCAATAAGAACATCAAGGTGGCGACTGTTGGGAATCCTGGTCTTCATATACCGACCTTCCTGGGAGCCATTCCCGGAATGTCCGCGTTCGTGACGAGCCAGATGGGCAAGTCAATGGAGAAGCTCGACATCCCACCGGTAGGTGAGTTCCTCGAGATGATCTCCGACTCCGGCGGGCGTATCTATGCGTGCTTGGCCACGGTCGAGATGTTCGGGTTCACAAAGGACGACTTCATCCCACAGGTGGATGACATCATCACTGTGGGCGAGTTCTACGAGATGGCCGCTGGTAGCCAGATCATCTTCACTTGATCTGAGTACCTGAAGAGTGAGTGGGCTGCGAACAATCAGCCCTCGATAAGCTGCTATGCGCGGTCGGCCGCCACGGCTGGCCGCTCAACATAAAGAGGTACGACATGTTAATTCGTTCTTTGCCGGTCGTCGCGGCCGCGGTGCTTTTGCCACTGACGCCGGTTCGGTTTGCTGACGAACGACCGGCCGACGTCGGGCGAGCCGTGACCGTTGAAGAGTACGGTGTTTATGTGAGCCTCGCAGAGGGTTTGAGCGAGGATTTCGAGACTGTGGTAGACGCTTTGACATCCGCATTCGATTCAGCCGGATGGGCTCTCCTTGCAGAATATGAAAGTGGCATTGACCGCGACGACTGTTCCTATCGATCTGCGGTGCTCGTAGTGAACTCGAGCGAATACGCATCGAGTGTGGTAAACATGGGTACACATGCCGCCTTCGCGCTCCCAATTCGCGTGATCGTCTACCAGGACGAGAATGGGGCGCATGTTGCGGCGGCTAATCCGCTGTCATTGAACAGAACGATCATTTCCGAAGACGGTTTTGTCGCTCAATCGGCCGATGTGGTAGAGCAGCTCAAGTCGATTGCTGCGACAACATTCCCGGGAAGCGGTAGCAGCCGGCAATACGGTCAGATGAGGAATAGGGGTCGTATCAGCAGAACGATGGGGCTCATAGCCGGCGGAGCCTTCGCTGACAAGATCGAAACGATCACGCGCGTGCGTCCAGAAGACGGCGAGGGTCTGTCGGAGGTAGCTCACCGCATTTATGAAGGCCTTGGCGACGTGGGTGGCTCCTGGGATTGGGATATCCGCACCGTGTTTATGCTCGACATGTCCGATCAGGGTGCCGTAGTGATGGGTGTTACCGGCGAGCCCATGGAGGCAAAGGCTTTGCAGATCGTGGGTAGCGGCAACAACTCCGCGCGCAGCGAACTCGCTTGTCCTGGCATCGACCACGCGGCCGCCTTCCCGATCGAGCTGGTGTTGATTGAGGACGATGGTCGCATAGCGGTTCAGATCATCGACGCGATGTTCCGCATGAAGATGTACTTCGAAGACGCGGGAAGGGTGAAGTTCGCCGCCAACATGCTCATGCCAGGTTCCATAGAAGATGAAATTCGTGACAAGGTCGAAGAGAGCTTGTACTGAACCCCGAACACTCGGTTCGGGAATAGAAAAGGAAAGGGCAAAAATGCGAATGAAAGCGGTATCGTCTATTCTGCTGATCGGAGGCCTGCTGGTCTTGGCTCCCGATTCAGCTCGTGCCACGGACGGCCATTTCCTCCACGGTGTGGGAGCGGTCAACTCAGCCATGGGTGGAGCGGGAATCGCCGCTCCGATGAGCCTCCTTGGCACGTTCTATCTCAATCCAGCGGGCCTGATGGCATTTGACGGCACGAGGGTCGAGTTTGG
>JBDHHK010000135.1:0-12273 GCA_039589395.1 Gemmatimonadota bacterium | reverse complement strand
CCTTCTTTCCACGTCGGCTATGATGCCTTCCATGCCTTTGTCGAGCACCTTGGCATAGCTAACCGTGATGTGCCCAATCGTCCTGGAGGCGAAGTAGTTGTAAGTGATGCCCCGCTCGTCGGCATCCCAAATCTCCTGGGGCACGGACTCGAGAAGCCGGTCGTAGATCTGCTTTCCCTTCCAGTAGGGGAATACTTCCTCGCGTAAGACTCTCTTGGTTTCCTCGGTCACGAAGAAAGGCGTATCACCACGTGTTGCGATGGTATCCAGATCCTTCTCGACCCAAGCGTTGATCTCGGGAAAGATTGGTGACCCGCGAGGCCGCAGGGTTTTCATGCCGATTATGAGCTCACCTTCTTGTATCGTTACCGGTTGTTCTTCCAGAATTCTCCGCAGCATCTTGGCCCGGCGGGTAACGATAGGCTCTCCCTCGGTTTCTCGATAACTCCGTGTCACGGCCAATGCCCTAAACGGGAAGAGCTCCGGCCTAGCCGACTGGTTGCGTTCGACTCCCAAAAGGACGCGGGCGGTCGGGCCTCCGGTCTCGGTACCTCGAGGGGCGGCCGACGGAGCGTGCACCTCGTGTGGCGGGAGAACGCTAGTTGGAGACTCTGCTAAATGAAGGTGAGTCTGTTCGGTCATGTAGTACCTCCCCCGATAACATAACGCCAAATTCTAGCATTAGGAGTTGACACGGCGGCAGAGAGTCAGACGAGTGTCTGTGGGCCCTTCATCATGATGTCTTCGGAGATTTGGATTATGTTGGCAGTACCTGCTATTTCGAATCATCAACGGCCCGAACGCGAATTCGCATTACTGGAGTCACCATGACGTTCAATCGACGAGATTTCTTCAAGGCGACAGCTATAGGTGGCGTGGGTGCTGCAATGGGTACCACGGCCTGTTCCCAGGAGGATTCATCTCCATTCGCGCATCTCCAACCAATGACCGACGGAATCCAGCCAATCACTGATGATGAAAGGCGCCTCCGAATTGAGAAGGCACAGCGCTTAATGAGGGCGAGTCGAATCGATGCTCTATTTCTGGACGCTGGCACCAGCATGTTCTACTTCACGGGCGTGCGTTGGGGCCAGAGTGAGAGAATGACTGCTGTGATTTTGCCCGCAGAAGGTGACCCGGCAGTTGTTTGTCCGAAGTTCGAAGAGGGGAGGCTCCACGAAATCTTCCGGTTCGGCGACGACATACGCACGTGGGAGGAGGATGAAAGTCCTTATACCCGCGTAGTCCAGCTGCTCCAAGACAACGGTAACCGTTTCGGCCGCGTGGGTATGGAAGAACGTGTCAGGTTTTTCCTGTACGACGGTATCCGCAAGGCGGCACCCAGGCTCGAATATGTGAGTGGAGATCCGATCACGATCGAATGCAGGGTAGCCAAATCTGAAGCCGAGATCGCTCTGATGCAGCGAGCGAACGACATAACCATCGAGGCATACAAAGCAGTAGTACCACTGCTCAGCGAGGGAATGACGCGGGAGGAGTTCAGGACGCTGGCACAACAGGCGCATGCGGCGCTCGGAGTCTCGGGTGGTATTGGCCCGCAATTCGGTCTCGCTTCGAGTTTTCCGCACGGGATGGCTGATCCTCCTCCGCTGCGTGAGGGAGATATCGTGCTGATGGACGGCGGTTGCGGCGTGGACGGTTACAGATCCGATATCAGTAGGACAGTGGTTCTGGGCGAGCCGTCGGCTCGTCAACGCGAAATGTGGGAGTTGGCGTCCAGAGCAAAGGCAGCCGCATTCGCCGCGGCCGGATTGAACGTGCCATGCGAAGATGTAGACAAAGCGGCTCGGCAAATCTACCTGGACTATGGGTTCGGTCCCGACTATGAAGTGCCAGGCCTACCGCACCGAACTGGGCACGGCATCGGTCTGGACGGACACGAGTGGATCAACCTCGTGCGTGGGAACACTCGTCCCATGCAGGTGGGGATGTGCTTCACAAACGAACCCATGGTCGTTCTACCGAACGAATTTGGCGTTCGGTTGGAAGATGCGTTCTATGTAACCGAAGAGGGCCCCGTGTATTTCTCTGCGCCCAGCCCGGCAATAGACCAACCGTTTGGTTAGCTAATAGAGGCTTGGCTCAACTAGCCCATCCGACGCAGCGACGGTCCACGAAGCTCGGTAGAGACTCAATCCTCGGCCATAATCGGTTAAGATGCAGCAGGAATCAGGGTAGCTCCAGACCGGAGCTCGGCGTTTGCAGACCTGGTCTCGGTGATCACGTCGGAAAGTCTTTTGCGAAACGGCTGATCCATTCCATTGCCGCCTGCTCACTCGTGAGGGCGCGACCCTCGTTCTCGAACACCTCATTTTTGTACTGCTCGATGTGGCAGACCTGCTCGACCATACGCATCTTGAAGTGTTGTCCCGCATCGGTAAATCGAACACCTACCTCAAAACAACCATCTTCAGTCGGGCGGCACCATACGACCTTCCCTATTAGAGCAACCTCGGGCCGGACTATCGGAATATTGATGTCAATTGTCGCTCCCACGGGTATGTCGTGATGAGATATGAACGCAAGTCCACCCTCGGAAATATTCTGCAAATGCTCACCACCATGTGGCACGATCTCACCGAGGCTCCAGTGTATAGGGATATTCGTGGGGTGTCGGATAAAACGACGGGGCTCGTTCTTCATGGCTCAGAAGCCTCTGGCCGACGTCTCGCTTCGGCTACAAGCGCCTCGAAGCGCGCGGCGCGTGCCACCCGCAGAGTCAACCGCCAACGCTTCCTTCAACAGGTCAACGATGTCCTCGGACATAATTGGCTAAGATGCAGCAGGATTCAGCGGATCGCAATCTAGCCCCGCTCTGTCTTCCTCGACATACTTATTTAGAGGAGGCAAATCCGATTTCTTGGAGCACCAACCATTGACAGCAATCACTGAGTGGCTGCAGCAGACTCTGGGCATTCCGCCCTACATCCAGGGCCGGGTGCTCTCGTCAATCCTGGTCGTTGGCGTCCTGTGGTTTGTAAGAAAGCTCCTCCTGGCCATCCTGTGGCGACGCGTGACCGACATTCGCGCTCGGTACAGGATTCGCAAAACTTCGCTCTACGTAGTCGTTACCTTTGGCGCCCTCGTGATAGGCCGCGTCTGGTTCGAGGGCCTGCAATCGCTTGCAACATTCCTCGGACTCCTCACGGCAGGCCTAGCGATTGCATTGAAGGACCTGGTCGTCAATTTCGCGGGGTGGGGATTCATTCTGTGGAGACGGCCACTCGAAGTCGGCGACCGTATACAGATCGGCGAGTACCGAGGCGACGTGGTCGATCTGCGGGTGTTTCAGTTCACGCTGCTAGAGATCGGAAACTGGGTCGACGCCGAGCAGAGTACCGGTAGAATCATCCATATCCCCAACGGCATGGTGCTGACCGAGGTCCTTGCCAACTACACCAAGGGATTCCAGTACATATGGGATGAGATTCCCGTGCTCGTCACCTTCGAGAGCAACTGGAAAACGGCTAAGCAACTCCTGACTGACATCATCGAGTTGCACGGAAAGAAAGCGGCGGAAGAGGCTCGGCATTCGGTTCAACGGGCAGGCGAAAAGTTTTTGATCTCCTATTCCAAGCTGACTCCCATCGTCTATACGAGTGTGGCAGACAGCGGTGTCCTGCTGACAATGCGGTACTTGTGCAACCCACGCGAGCGCCGCGCGACCGCACAGCAAATTTGGGAAGCGATTCTTGAGGCATTCGGTGCTCGAGAGGACATCGATTTCGCTTACCCGACGCAGCGGTTCTACCACAACGTGACCGAGGGTAAGTTAGAAGCGCGCGCCGAGCCTCCATCTTAGGCTCCCACTCACTACTCACCAATTACTACTGGCAGTTCTTTTTGGAGAGCTTGTGGCAACTACACGAGAACTTGGACCTGCAGCATTACGCCGTAGCTACGATCCCGACGCTTTCGGATTTGACACCACAGCCGAACTCGAAGATCAAGTGGACGCAGTGGGACAACCACGTGCTGTCGCCGCGATCGAGTTTGCGACCGGTATCGGCCGGGCCGAGTACAACATTTTTGCGCTAGGCGCACCTGGAACTGGCAAACACTCTCTGGTTGAGAACCACCTTCGGAAGCGCGCCGAAGAGCGCCCTGCACCACCAGACGTGTGCTACGTGCACAATTTCGAACGCAAAGACGAGCCCAGCATCCTCATTCTGCCGGCTGGCACCGGTCGAAAGCTCCGCAAAGACATGTCCAGGCTGAATGCAAACCTGCGATCGGCGTTGCGTGGTGCATTCGAAAGTGAGGAATACCAGACTAGACGCCAGGTAATCGAAGACGAATTCAAGGAACGGCCGCGTCAGGAACTCCAGGAAGTCGAGACGCGCGCAAAAGAACAGGGACTTGTGTTGCTGCGAAGTCCGTCGGGGATTGCGTTTGCACCTACCCGTGATGGCGAGGTCATGTCGGGCGAGGATTTTCAACAGCTCCCCCCCGAAGAGCAGCAGGATATTCAGGACACGGTCGAGAAGTTCCAGACGGAAGTGCAGTTGGCGCTGAGAGAGATGCCAAGCTGGGACCGGGAACGGCAGGAGAAGGTACGGGAGTTGGAACGCGAAGTGATCGGCATGGCGGTCGAAGATCTGATGGGTGGGGTGCGCGAGGACTACGAGGAGTTCGCGCAGATATCCACGTATCTGGATGCCATGCAGGATGACGTCGTAGAACACGCGCGGGGCCTCGTCGAATCCGAGATGCCGATTCAGGAAGGCGCGGCAGGGCCGAACTCCGCACAGCCGCCGACGATCTCGCTGCGCAGGTACCACGTGAATGTTGTGGTCGACAACCACAACATGACCAAAGCTCCCGTCATCTACGAGGACAACCCCACCTACGACAACCTGGTCGGACGCATCGAGCACAGTGCTCGGTTCGGCGGCATGTATACTGATTTCACACACATCAAGGCCGGTTCTCTTTTCCGGGCGAATGGTGGGTACCTGATGGTGGACGCACACCGGTTGCTCCAGGCGCCCTTCGCATGGGAGACGCTAAAGCGTGCATTACAGTCGAGGCGACTGCGCATAGAGTCACCCGCCCAAGCAATGAACATGATGAGTGCGATGTCGCTCCTGCCCGAGCCACTGGCAATCGATGTTCAGGTGGTACTCCTCGGCGATCCTATGCTGTATTACATCCTTAGCCAACAGGACCCCGACTTTGAAGAGCTGTTCAAGGTGGCCTCGGATTTCGCCGAACGTATGGATGCTACCGAGGAAAACTGCACCGGCTATGTCGGCGTGCTAGCCATGTTGGCGCGGGAAGACGGACTCAGGCCCTTTGACAAAACCGCAATGGCGCACCTTCTCGAACACAGCACGCGGCTCGCGGGTGACCAGAACAAACTCACCGCCCGCATTGGGCTCATTCATGACGTACTGCGCGAAGCCGACTTCTGGGCTGGCAATGCCGGCAGTGAAGTTGTTTCCGCAACGCATGTGCAGCAAGCCATCGACGCGCAGATCCACCGCTCTGATCGGATTCGAGAAAGCACTTACGAACAGATCGAACGTGGCACGATCATGATCGACGTCGAGGGCAAACAGGTAGGGCAGATCAATGGTCTGGCTGTCATCGCGTTCGGGAATCTCGCGTTTGGTCGCCCCAACCGTCTCACCGCAAGAGTCCGCGTCGGTCAGGGCGATGTCGTAGATATCGAGCGCGAGGTGGAACTGGGCGGCCCGCTGCACTCCAAGGGCGTCTTGATTCTCGCGGCGTACCTGGGAGCCAACTACACATCAGACAGCCCGCTTTCGCTTTCGGCAAGTATCGTCTTCGAGCAGTCCTATTCGGGCGTCGACGGTGACAGTGCGTCGGCCGCGGAGTCGTTCGCGTTGCTTTCAGCAATAACCAAAGTACCGCTAAGGCAAGATCTGGCGGTCACTGGATCGGTCAACCAGCACGGTGTCGTGCAACCAATCGGTGGAGTGAACGAAAAGATCGAGGGGTTCTTCGACGTCTGCAGTGGCAAGGGTCTGAACGGAAGCCAAGGCGTGATAATACCCGCGTCAAATGTGCGGCACCTCATGCTGCGACACGATGTGGTAGACGCTGTATCGTCGAATCAGTTCCACATTTATCCGATCGAGACCATCGACGAGGGTATCGAACTACTCACCGGAATACCTACCGCGCAGCGCGATGCCGACGGGGCTTACCCGGAGGACACATTCAATCGAATGGTCTCCGACCGACTCGTAGAAATGGCCGAAAAACGGCGTGCCTTCGACAGCCCCAGTTCAACGGTCACTACTCCTCCAGATTCGGAGGTTGAGTGATGCAGTTCCGACGAATCGTCGTCGCCATCGACGGCTCACCGACTAGCCTAGCAGCGTTGGAGGCCACGGCGGAACTCGCATCGGCTTGGGGTGCTGAGGTAGTCGGTCTGTTCATAGAGGACACCAACCTGCTGCGAATGGCGTCCCTGCCGTTTGCACGGGAGGTAGGATCGCACTCCGGCGCACATCGAGCAATCAACCCAGATCAGTTCGAACGCGAGTTTCGGTCTCAGGCTGACCGCGCCCGCAACACCTTGTGGTACGTGGCAGAACGATTTCGGCTGACGGCTTCTTTCCACGTTTCGCGCGGCCCAGTGAAGGCCGAGCTGCTCAAAGCGCTCGGCGACGCAGATATGCTGAGCATGGGCAAAGGCGGGCAATCGGTCTCGGCCAGCCTTGGCCTCGGAAAAAACGCAAGGTCCATAGCAGCGGGGACAGGTGGGATAGTGCTGTTGTTTTCACATGTCGCGAGAGTTTCGGGCCCGCCTGCGATCGTGTACGACGGATCGGAGAATGGGGAGAAAGCCCTCGATGCCGCCGAGGAACTCGCTGGCGTTCTCGGCACGTCTCTGATGGTGCTTTGTCCGGTTGAAAGTGAACTGGACAGGGCTGAACTCGAGGAAAAGGCAAGGAGCAAACTCGCAAATCGGCAATCGAAGCTGGAGTTCCGGCAGATCCTGACGCGAAACGTACCGGACCTTGCGCGGTATGTGCGTTCGTCTGGCGCGAATGTGGCTGTTTTGCCAACGAGCAGCCCCGTGCTGCCTCCGGATGCCCTCGAGCTGTTGGTGAGCAGGTTTTTCGGTCCGGTCATGCTGGTTGGAGGAGGGGCTGAAAAAGAGGAAGCGAGCCAACAATAGAGTCTCCGTGCCACATCGAGCCCTTCCAAAACCTGGCACATCGGTACATAATGCCCCGTGCCATATTCCATGAAATATCACTGCTCTCGCCGGTTCCTCTGTCAGGCCGGTATCCGCAGCCGCTGTTGACCTCCGAACGATTGAAGGAGTCGCCCGATGAAATCCAAGTTGTCTGTGCCAGCTGTAATGGCGCTGCTCTCCGTGATGATTAGTGTACCCGCCTGCTCACCGGGCAATCCGTTGCTCGAGGAGTGGGACACGCCGTTTGGTGTTCCGCCGTTTGAACAAATCGAAAACCAGCATTATTTGGACGGATTCCGGACAGCGATGGCCGAGCAAGCCGCTGAAATCGACGAGATAGTCGACAACCACGATCCTGCGACGTTCGAGAATACGATCGAAGCGCTGGAACGAAGTGGGAGTCAATTCAGCAGGGTGAGCAATGTGTTCGGGGCTGTGAACGGCGCCCACACCAACGACACGCTTCAGGATATTGCTCGTGAACTCGCTCCCGAACGCGCAGCGCACGGCGACAATATCTCCCTGAATGCCGACCTTTACGCACGGGTAAAGGCGGTATACGACCAGCGAGACGAGCTAAATCTCGAGCCGGAGCAGCTAAGGCTGCTCGAGGAAACACACAAGGGATTCGTTCGAAGCGGTGTAAGTCTCGAAAGCGAAGCCCAGGCGCGGCTGCGAGAGATCAATGCCGAGCTGGCAGAACTATCTCAGAAATTCTCCCAGAACCTGCTCGCCGAGACCAACGATTTCGAGCTGCACGTGACTGACAGCGCAGACCTCGGCGAGCTGATGCCGGCCCAGGTTCAGGCGGCTGTTGCAGAAGCGGAACGCCGCGGGCACGACGCCGGTTGGTCGTTCACGCTGCAGCGCCCGAGCATCAACCCGTTCCTGCAATACTCGCCCAACCGCGAATTGCGCCGCCAGATCTATATGGGTTATGCGATGCGTGGCGACAACGACAACGATCGGGACAACAAGACCACTCTCAGCCGGATGGCTGCACTGAGAGCGGAGCGTGCCGCGCTGATGGAATACGAGAGCCACGCCCATTTCGTGCTGTCGGATAACATGGCCGAGACTCCTGACCGAGTTTATGACTTCCTCGACCAGATTTGGGACCCTGCCCTGCGCGTGGCGAGTAATGAACGTTCGGCGTTACAGCGGATGATGCGTCAGGACGGAATATCCGGTCAGCTAGAAGGCTGGGACTGGCGTTACTATACCGAAAAGGTTCGCAAAGCTCGCTTCGACATCGACGAGGTGGCGCTACGAGCGTACTTCGAGGTAAACGCGGTACGGGACGGCGCGTTCGCGATCGCGAACAACCTCTGGGGGCTCACCTTCGCCGAACTGCCTGACTTACCGAGATGGCACCCAGACCAGCAGGCCTTTGAAGTCAAGGAAGCAGACGGTACCCACATCGGCATCATGTACATGGATTTCTTCACCCGCCCGAGCAAACGCGGAGGCGCGTGGATGAACTCTCTGCGTTCCCAGTCGCGGCTGGATGGCGAAGTTCACCCGGTCGTGACGACCAATTTCAATTTCCCACCACCTGCAGGTGACCTACCGTCCCTCATTTCCTTCGAAGACGCCGGGACGCTGCTCCATGAATTCGGCCACGCTCTGCACGGCCTTCTTTCGGATGTGACCTATGAGTCGCTCTCTGGAACGAGCGTACCGCGAGACTTCGTAGAGTTTCCGTCCCAGATGATGCAACACTGGCTTGGTGAGCCAGAAGTATTGCGGTCCTTTGCGAAGCATTACGAGACCGGGGAAGTGATACCTGATGAGCTGATACAGAAACTCAACGACGCAGCACAGTTCAACCAAGGGTTCGCAACGATCGAATACCTGGCGGCTTCATATTTGGACATGGGATGGCACACGTTGAGCGAGCCAAACGAGCATGATGCGCGTGAGTTCGAGAACGAGGAGATGAGGCGCCGCGGCCTCATAAACGAGATCATCCCTAGGTATCGAAGCACATACTTCTCTCACATCTTTGCTGGCGGTTATTCGTCAGGCTATTACAGCTACATCTGGGCGGAGGTGTTGGACTCGGATGCATATCAGGCATTCAAAGAGACGAGCCTGTTTGACCAGGATGTCGCGAGCAGGTATCGCGAGCACATTCTATCCAAGGGTGGCACAAAGCCTGGAATGGAACTGTACGAAGCGTTCCGGGGGCGTACCCCCTCGATTGAAGCTCTTCTCGAGAACCGAGGACTGATCGGCCGTTAGGTTCGTTCAGCAGTACAAGGGGCGTCTGAGTCAGAATCGTTGGCTCAGACGCCTCGTTGTCTTCCGACATCAAACCATCGTAGCAAATATCCTGGGAAGCATTACCTTTTCGGTACCATGACGGAAGATTCCCGTGAGAACAATGCCTACACGCACGATGAAATCCGTACTATCCGGCACATGCTCGACGCACAAGATAAGGTTCCGACATGCCCACGATGTAGTACCACGATGCGTCAGGAGGGACCGCTTGCGGGCGGCGGCAGCGTTGGCCTGGTCTGGCGCATGAGTTGCGAAACCTGCCACGTTGCTGCCCTCGTCTCCGAAAGTATGTCACGGCCAAGCCCGCGACCAAACGATCCTACGTCGTAACATCCGCGCTGTCCGTTTTTCTGCTCAGCAGAGTTCTGATTTGTTGTAGAACGTGCACTGTAATTCGGGCAGTCGTGCGGAATAATTTGCCGACCCCTAGCGAACGCTGGATTATTGTTGCATAATCGCCCCCCGAAATTGGATCGATCGATAATCGACAGGAGGTAGCGGCAGTATGCAACGGAGTTCCGACATTCCGAAGAGCGACGCCACAGGCCCAACTCGGGTACCAGCTGCGTCTGTTCTATCGAAGATCGGCACCCTCGACTTCGTAGCAGTGCTGCCCTCGGGAGTCTTCACGTTCGTCGTCACATACTTGGTCTTGTCCGGAAACACTGTATCGGCAGGCGAGCCTTCGCTCTGGTATCAGGTGGAGCAGATGGTGAGGGATTCTTTGGGAAATCCGCTGATTCTGCTTTGTGTACTCTTCGTCTCATACTTCTTTGGCAGCATCCTGCGTGCGTTCCCAGGCGAGTGGCTCATAGCAACCATGTATGTCGGACGCCGGCGCTGCCCTCGAAGGCGGTCTACAGATAGGAGTTACGGAACCGCCAGGAGACTGAAGTTCAGAGTCGGGCAGCCGAGGTTGTTCACGCCTCGCAAGCCAGATGTGATTCCAAGGTCTATAATCAACAGCTGGAAAAACGCGCTGAGCCATCGCTCGCCAGAAGCGTACGCCTATTTCCGTACGGTTGAGGCCAAATCTCGATTCGCCGCGGCGATGTTATTGGCGGGAGTGCTTGGATCGGTCGGGAGTGTCGCTTACATCACGGTCGTCGGGTCCAGCGTCGCGCTCGCCCAACTCGCCTTGATTTCGATATTGCTTACCGTGGTCTTCGGCAGTCTGCTACCAAAGGTGTGTCGACAGGAAGTTACGGCCCTGTTGACATTGTCGGAGGCCACTCGACGATGAGCCTCATCTACAAGCCTCGGCCAAGCCCCCATCGCATGCCAACTGCATGAGTGACGCTGCGCGAACGGAGTCACGCGACACACCAATACCGTATGCGTACATGGTACCGAGGCTGTAGCAACCGCGAATGTCGCCGCCTTCGCAGGCCTTTTGGTGGAAGGATGCTGCGCTCGCATCATCCTGAGTCACACCGAATCCATTCGTGTACATGCGGGCGAGGTCATAACAATTGGAGCTAACGCCGGCGTCACACGCCCGCTGGAATAGCGTGGCCGCCAGCACATGGTTCTGTCCAACTCCCTCACCGTAGAAATACATCTCTCCCAGGAAGCCACAGCTCTCGATTTCATTGCCTTCGCAGGCTGTTGTGAAAAGCGATGCCGCGATCGAGTCGTTTTCCGCGACTCCTTCACCGCGCTCATATAGGACCCCGAGAAGATGGCAACTGCGACTCTCCCGGCTGTCGCAGGCCCTGCGTAGCAACGATATCGCCAGCTCGATGTCTCGTGTCACTCCCTCACCGTAAAAGTGCATGATACCGAGTGTCGTGCAGCCGGGTGATTGACCTCCGTCGCAGGCCCTTCGATACAGGGATGCAGCCAATTCCAGGTCTCTAGGAACGCCAAGGCCGTCCTGGTGCATGAGCCCGAGGTTGAAGCAGCCAAGCGATGTGCCCAGATCGCAGGCCTGTTGAAACAGCGACGCGGCTATAGCGAGATCGGTTGTCACTTCGCTACCGGCCCTGTACATCACGCCGAGGTCATTGCAGGCATCTCCCAGCCCATCATCGCAACCTTGCTGGTAGCGTTCTGATCGCGACCTCAAAGCGTTGTCTTCACGACCGCACGCGACCACCAGTAGGATCGAGGCAAGGAACGCGGCAGACGTGCATGGTCGAAAAAGTCGATTCATCACAGCAGCAAGTATACTGCTCGGAATCAGAGCATCCAACCATTTGCTCGATACAAAGCCAAACGACATATTCCATATGTACTGATATGCGTGGCTGGAGAATCCTCGGAAGGATGAGGGCGAATGACGAAGGCAGATGACCAAAGACTGGCGGCTCTGGTCAAGAAAAACGCCGCCAAAGCCTTGAAAGCCAAGAAACCGCCGCGTCGCAAATTTGACGATACTCTTCGTCCCGAAAATGAAGAGGACTATGACGCGCGCAAGTTTTTCTCAGAGATGAAGAAGAGAGAGTTCGACAAGGGCGGTCACTGAGCGCTGCAGCGGGATGGATGGTTTGTGCTGGGCCTGACTGTGTCCTTCTGACCCAACGTAAGCGTGAAGGTTATACACCACCCGATGCAGGGCAATGAACCCGCACGTCGGGCAATGCCAGAGCGCGAATTGACTCAGACCCTAACCCGTATGACCACCAGTTGACTCCGGCCTGATATGGTTTGGTTCCAAACGCAATAGAAACGCGCCGGTGGCCTTCGCCGCCGGATTGACGCCGTAGTAAGACGCCGCAGTAAACGCCGTATGTGATGCCTTCGTTGGACGCCGATGACTACTCAAAGGAAAACAGAGTCATGAGCATCAC
>JBDHHK010000134.1:0-15591 GCA_039589395.1 Gemmatimonadota bacterium | reverse complement strand
CCGCACATGCGGCGAGAGAAAGTGAACCGCGAGCGATCTCCTCAATTGCCAGGCAGTACGACACGCAGTCCATGTTGCTGCCACCAACGGACTCAGGGTATCGGAGTCCAAGGAAGCCCATTTCCGCGAGTTCCCCAATCAACTCATGCGGATACTGCTTAGCCTCGTCGATCTCCGCCGCGACAGGTTTGACCCGTTCGTCAGAGAACCGAGCGAACGTATCCTGGAGCAGGCGTTGTTCGTCGCTGAGTTCAAAGTCCACTATTCGCCTCCCACCCAGAACCTCCGCAAGCAACTGCTTCCGCCCGCCGGTAACGATTCAACGGTTTCGAATCTCAAGTCGGTACCCAGGCTCTTGTTGATTTCCTCCACCAAGGTCTTGAGCCACCAGTCGCATCCGAGCTGATCTTCCTGAAGGAGTCCTTCGCGCTTATGCCAATCGAACCAGGGACAGGCTTCGTGGCGCGCCAAACTCTCACCGGGAGTCGACGAGTGCACGACTGCGGCATCCTCTCCCATCGCAACGCTGCTTGCGACGTACAGAGCCGCGACCTGAGTAGCAAGGTCCTCGTTGGGATCTATCTTTTTCAGATAGAACGCCGCCGTGTCCTTGCCGACCTCCTCCCAATATTTCTTGACTGCCTCGGTCGGATCCAGATCGGGGAAGAGCGACGCCACAGCTCGGCGCCATTCGAAGTGCGATGCCCGCAAAATGTTCGCCAGAAGTTCGAAGCGTTTTGACTCACTCACCGGAGTTCCTCCTGAGTTTGTCGGTGGCCATTTCATTTACGCTAAAGTCACTCTCGTTTACGACAACGCCGTAGTCCTCTCTCGCCGCCTCCGCCGAAACGATCCCATTTCGCACCTCTTCCGCGACTTTGGTGCGAGGTCGTTTTCGCGGATCACCGAAGCCGCCTCCCCCACCTGCGTACTGCTGGTAGACGGTGCCCTTCGGCACACCGGGGATCAAATCCAGCGGCAGAGGCGTGCGGGTTTCCCCACTCGGATCGTGCAGCACGATTGAGTTCAGAGTTCCTTCCTTACCGCCCTGTATCCCAAACGCCGGCTCCACGTCTCCGTCACCGAACACAACGATCTGAGTGTTGTCCGAACCGATCTCGAACACGGTCTCAACGCCGAGTCCGCCGCGCCACAAACCTGGGCCACCGGAATCGCAGATGTATTCATGCTTCTTCAGCAAGTGCGGAGTCTGCTGCTCGAACATCTCATAATCCTGATCGAGCACTCCGCCCGACGCGTCTATCATCCCGATGTGGTCATAGCCGTCGACGCCATCCAGAGCGCCCGAGCCACCCTTGAGCCCCATAAAGCAGATGTCGACGTACTTGTCGTTCACCCGCGGATCGATGCCGGTCGTTAACGAACAGAGAAGGTGGTTCCAGCCTGCCGTCACCCTGTCGGGGATCACCGGCATCAACGCACGAGCTATGGCATCCGCATTCACCGGGCAGAGGTGGTTACCATATGTCGTGGCCGCGGGGTAAGCTGCGTTGAGGATCGTACCCTCTGGGATTACGATCTCGATTGGCTGTACGATGCCTTCGTTGTGGGGGATGTCGGGATTTACCATCTGCAAGAATGTCAACACGGTAGCAGACGCGCTGGATGTGTAGGTGCCGTTCACAAAGGCGTTCGACTGCGCATCCGTATCGGAGTAGTCGAACTTGATGTGGTTGTCCTCGACGGTGATCTCGACACGCACCACATATTGTTTGTCCACGTTCCTGCCGTCGTAGTAGACAACAGCCTCGCCGTTGTAAACACCGTTCGGAATGGTCGCGATCTCGGCCTCCATCCGCTTCCGGGTCGCATCGAACAGGGCAAGCTTGTGTTCCGTGAAAGTCTCGAGCCCGTACTTCTCCAAGAACTCCAAGAGGCGCCGCTCGCCAACCACGCATGAGCCGACCTCGGCTCGCATATCTTCCTGAACGATGTCGAGCCTGATGTTGGCAAAGATCAGGTCCCACACGTCCTTCCTGAGCTTGCCTTTCTCGTAGACCTTCACGGGCGGTATCCGAAGCGCTTCCTGCCAAACTTCCGTCGCGTTCGGATTGTAACCACCTGCTACAGCACCTCCGATGTCAGCCTGATGTCCCTTGCAGGCCGACCACGCCATGAGTTGGTTTTGGAAAAAGATCGGTTTGTACACCGCGACGTCGTTATTCTGGTTGCCCATACTGAAGACGTCGTTGTGGAAGATCACGTCGCCCGGGTAGATCTCGTCACCGAAGAACTCGCGAATGTACTTGCAGACGGGGGCCAGCGAGAACGAGAGGATTGGCAAGTTCTCGGTCTGCTCGAGCATGTGGCCTTCAGCGTCGTAAAGCCCAGTAACAAAATCCTTGGCTTCACACAAGATTGGGGAGCGTGTTGTCTTTTGTAACGAGATGCTCATCTCGTCGGTGATCGACTTGAACGCCCGAGCGAAGACGGAGAGCAGGATCGGATCGATGTTGCTCATGATACGCCCTCCAACAGGTCTTCCCTTCCCTTCGAGTAGACAACGAATGAACCGTGTGAATCACAGCGGCAGTCGAACGACGGGCTGAGGAAAAGCGTTGTGTTTACTTGCTCGATTATTGCGGGCCCCGGAATGCAATTCCCATGGCGGGTAGCGTGCCCATCGTAAATGGGTACACTCACGATCTCACCTGTTTCTGGCAGATATACGTCGCGATCTCCCTTTCGCGCTGACTCGGGGTCTTCTCCTGCGAAAGCCTCAGCAGGAGTCGATGGTTTCTCAGTGATACCAAGTGCTCTCACACGCAGGTTGATCAGTTCGATCGGCGTGTTCTGATCCTCTAGCGAGTACCCGTACATGCGATTGTGCTCCGAGTGGAACGCGGGAACAAGGCTGTTCAGGTTTCCTGAACGAAGCTCGTCGAGCGACACGGGCACCGAGACTTCGTGGTACTGCTTCAAGTACCGGCAGTCGAAGATGAGGGTGAATTCACGATTCTGCTCTGGGATGTCCTCTATAGCCAACAGGCCTCGGCCTTCAGCTACCATGTCTTCGACCGTCCGAGTCAACTCCGGCAGGTCTATGTTGTCGAGCAGGGTCACGAACGAACGTACGAAGTCATGCTGTAGATCGCTCATGAGCATGCCGGCGGCGCAGAAGATCGACGACTCCCTCGGCACTATGAACAGCGGAATCTCGAGTTCCTCGCATATCATGCACGCGTGTAGTGGTCCGGCCCCACCAGCCACCACCATCGGGAACTCCCGCGGGTCGTAACCGCGCTTGATCGTGATCTCACGCACCCCCTGAGCCATATTCGTATTTACCACTCGATACATCCCCGCCGCAGCAGCAACAGTAGAGAGACCAAGCGGTTGCGCAATTCCCTCAGAGATCGCTCGCTCAGCCGCCCTCTTGTCCAACTTCATCTTGCCACCGGCAAAAAAGTCTGGATCGAGATAACCCAACACGAGGTCGGCGTCAGTACTCGTGGGAGAAGAACCACCCTTCCCGTAGCACGCTGGCCCGGGATCGGCGCCGGCGCTCTGCGGGCCCATGCGAAGCAGGCCGCCTTCATCGATCCAGCCTATACTCCCCCCACCTGCGCCAATCGTCACGATGCCAAGCATCGGCAGCGCGATCCGGTACCGGTCGATCTCGCCCTCGGTAACAACGATCGGCGCACCGTCTCGCACCAGGGCAGCGTCGAAACTGGTACCACCCATATCCACCGTGATACAGCTGTTGTGCCCTTGAACGCGGGCATGCTCGAGCCCTGCGCGGGGCCCGGCCGCGGGCCCAGACAACAACGTGAGAGCCGCTTTCTCCCACGCCACCTCGGGAGACATAACGCCGCCATTCGACTGCATGATCAACAGCACACCGTTGAAGCCGATGTTTTCGAGACGTTTTCTGAGATTGTCGAGATACGAGCTCAGTTTCGGACCCACGTAGGAGTTCAAAACCGTTGTACTGACACGGTCGTAAAACCGAATCGATGGAAGAAGTTCTGCCGAAACGGTGAGGTAAGCATCAGGCATCTGAGCGCGGACCAACTCGGCCGCATGTTGCTCGTGCTCGGCATTGGCGAAGGAATTCATTAAACAGACAGCCACGGCCGCCACCTCATTCTCTTTCAGCAAATCGACCGCCGCCATTACGTCGTCCGTCTTGAGTGGCTCGAGTTCATCACCCTTGTAGTCGAGTCTGCCTCCCACCGGCAGCCGTAGGTAACGCGGCACGAGCGGAGGCACGTTGGCGTAGCGGTTGTTGTACTGCTCTTCCCGAATACCGCGCCGCATCTCGAGTGCATCGCGTACTCCGGACGTCGTCAACAGCCCGGTCTTGGCTCCCTGAAGGGTGAGAACCGCATTCGTTGTTACCGTGGTACCGTGCACTATCGTGTCTACCGCCTGTCCCAGTTCGTTCAGGGACAGGTCCATGTCAGCGGCGATTTCGGTCAGGCCGTTCAAAAGGCCGAGCGAGGGGTCCTCAGGAGTCGAAAGCACCTTGAAGATCTTGGGATCGTGCCCCTCGCGAGTCACGAGGAAGTCGGTGAAGGTACCCCCGACATCGATTCCGATTCTGAGCGTCAAGAGGATTCCTCCGGTTTGTGCAACTTCCTGCCGAAATCGACACCGGTCTGGAAGGCTCGTTCGTTTGCTTCCGCGAGCTTCGATGGCACCGTTTTCATCACGGTCTCAGCGAACTCCTCGGGTGTAGCAGGCAAGATTCCGGAGCCGAAGAGGCAGCCAACCATAACCACGTTCAGCGTCTTGACCATACCGGCACTGCGGGCGAGCTCCGTGGCATCAAATGCGAGGAGCTTCGGAGTCACAGACAAGACGTGCTGCTGCAGACTATCCTCGCTCGGATACTGCCCACTTCCTTTGCCTCGCACCGCTTGCTGCGAGAGAACGTATGGCACAACCGGTGTCGTATTCATGAACACGGTCGTGCTCTGCGACATGAAGGGAAGCGCACGGACGGTTTCTACCGGCTCGAACCCAACCACACAGTCTGCCGCACCGTTCGGGATCACCGGAGAGATTCCACAGTCTATCATCACTGACGCCTGCACCGATCCACCGCGCTGAGCCATTCCGTGAAGTTGCCCGCTCACAACCTGGTTACCGCGCGCAGAGAAGAACTCCGTGAGAATCCGAGCAGCTGTAACTACACCCTGACCTCCCGTGCCGGCAAATACGATGCGCCAACCAGGCTTCTTCGAAGCTGTCATTCCCCACCCTCGTTGATCGCGTCCTGGTTGCATACGTAGGCGCAGAGTTTGCAGCCGTCACATAGGTCGGCAACGATCTCGTATTTGTTGTCGGTAACTTCGATGGCCGGACAGCCGAGCACGAGAACGCAGAGGGAGCACTGGTTACAGAGTTCCTGATCCACCTCGAGAGGTGCGCGCTTCTCACTGCCACTCAAGCGCTTGTCGTAGACCGAACAAGGTGCCGAGCAGATCACGACGTTCACGCCCGATCCCTTCTTGGCTGCTCGAAGAACCGCCAAAGTCGAATCCTCGTCCGTCGGATCCACCTCGTGTACGTTCTTAACGCCGAGGCCCTTCACGGCCCGAAGTATCGACAATCCACTCTCGTCCGATCCATCCGCTGCGGCCGCGACGCTTGGTTGGAATCCGGTCATGGCCGTTACATGGTTATTGAGAACGACAACTGTCACGTCAGCGCTGTTGACGACCAGGTTTGCGAGCGCGGGAAGACCACTGTGGAAAAACGTCGAATCGCCGAGGAACGCGACGGTGCGTTTTCCGGTTGTCTGCGCAATTGCAGCTGCTTCGCTTATGCTCGACCCCATGCTGAGTACGGTATCGCAGCACTCCAGAGGCGGGCCATAGCCCAGCGTGTAACATCCGATGTCATTGGTGTACACCGTCTTCTTGCCAAACGCTTTTCGCACCAAATAGAAGCTCGACCTGTGAGGGCAACCGGGACACAGCACCGGCGGCCTGATGGGCAGGGCTGGTTGCGATACCTCGATCTTCGGGCGAGCGGGCATATCCAAGTAGGAGCGGATTGCGTCCTCGACCATGTCGGGACCGTACTCGAACTCCATTGGGAAATGACCGGTGTGCTTGCCAGTGATCGGTATGTTGCGCCCGAGCCTGAACGCTGAGATCATGACGCGCTCTTCCACGAACGGTGTCAGTTCCTCCACGATCAGAACAGAGTCCACCGATTTCAGGAACCTGCCCAGCAACGGCTCGGGGATCGGATATGCACCGATCTGCATCAGCGAGACCGTGTCTTCTAGTCCCAAGTCCTCCACTATCTGCCGCGCGTACGCGTAGCCCACACCGCTCGCAACGATTCCGCGACTTCCCGATCCGTATGTCCCGAAGAACGGCGATGATGCGAGCAACTCCGCAGCTTTCTGATATCGCTGCGTTATCTCCTTGCGCATTCTGCGCGCGTTAGCCGGCATCGGCGTATAGCGGGCTGGGTCTTTGTTGAAGACAATTTTGTTCTTGGTCGTGGCGAGTTGTCCCAACTCCACGACGGAACTCGTGTGACACACACGCGTAGTCGGCCTCAAGATGACCGGCAGCCGTGTCTCCTCCGACAGCCTAAAAGCGAACCGCGTCATCGCGAGGGCATCCGGGACGGTTGCAGGGTCGAAGATCGGGTAGAAGAGGAAATTGCTGAAATGCCGCTGGTCCTGCTCGTTTGGACTGGTGATCGCCGAAGGATCACCAGCCGAGACGATTACCATACCGCCCTCGACTCCTACGTACGGAATCGTGGACGCCGGATCGCCTGCGTAGTTGAGCCCCAAGTGCTTCATGCTGCACATGCTGCGTGCACCGGAGAGACTGGCGCCAAACGCCAACTCCAGCGCGATTTTCTCGTTCACCGAATACTCGAAGGAGATACCGCAGCCCTCGGCTATTGCGGCAAAGGTGTCGCCAACCTCCGAGGAGGGAGTACCGGGATAACATGCGAAATACTGCACGCCCGCCTCCAGCGCCCCGCGCACGATGGCAACGTTGCCAAGCATCGCGGCTCGGGCTCCCGGCTCGTCTCTGAGAACATCGTGGCCGCGAGCGCCGCTCACTGCCTGACCCCACATATCGAATTAGACACGTACACCCACCTTGAATCCCGGTTCACTGTGTTTCCTGCACGCGAGTCGCTCGGTTAGAGAGCGAAAACGATTGTTGAAGTTAGATATCGACCAGGCTGTGTATTTGACGGTGTTGAGTGAGGCGAATTGGCCGATTTGCCGCGGTATGAAGAGGTTGGGGTGCTTCTCTAGACCTAACAAAACTTTGGCCATCGCATGCTCCTTTTCGGCTAAAGGGATATTGCCGAGTAAGTCATAGGAAAATCAAGCGGCGGTCCCGTAACGGCCGGAATCAAGATGGAACGTGCAGGGTCTGACCAGGCCTAGCGCTACTTCACTGGCTGTTGATCTCGAGATTTGTGAGTTTGTCTGTAGCTCGAAACTCATACTCCGGATACTCGAAGATCGGCATCCTCGGCTCTGTCTGGCCCAATGAGTATCCGTATAAGCCTTCCAAGTCGGTGACGTCTTCACCCATTTCATTGAGCTGTGATAGGAATTCACCGATCGACTTCGACTCGATGATCACCACTTTGCCCATCTCGTCGATTATCGGACTGTGTGCGCGTGTGCGGTCGTGATCGAACTCGATGATCCTACGGCCGTACCGTGTGACTCCGACCACCCTAAATGTCAGGCTCTTACCAACCGCGGGGAGGTTCAGGACGCTGCGGTCAGTGGCGACGAATGGCAGTGCGGCCTCGTTGCGCAATGCGTCAATACGCTCCGTGAGTGACGCAGTCTGCCCCGAAAAGCCTCTGATGGTATCGTGAAACTCCTCGGGCACATCCCCTATTACCTTTTCCTCCAGTTCTTCCTGCACTACACGCGCCACCGGGGAAAAGTTGTAGTTGTTCTCCATATACCCCTTTACCATAAACGTGTAGTACGGCAGCACCCCGATCTCGTTTAGCACCTGGCGAAGCTTTGCAGTGTGTCCTCTCCGAGACGCGGCAGCGGTAAAAACGAGTTGGTTGGTGACGACCCAGCCAGCGGACTGCAGCCCGGCAACTGCATCACGCGCTTCGGGTGTGACTTCCAAAGGCGATTCGAAGTGCGTTTGGATCACAAACTGCTTTACACCAAGCTCCGCTGCCTTGGCCTTGAAACCGGCCAGGATTTCCAAGAGCGCAGGCGTTATTCGCTGCGGAAGATATGCGGGTAGCCGCGAGCCGATACGCACTCTCGAAAGCTCCGCATACTTCTCGCCGTTGGGCCTGTTGCGGTTGGCGTCCTTCTTTGCGAGAGCCATGTCGTAAATCGCGGTGAGTATCTGCTTCAGAGAATGGTCGGAACTCATCAAACCGTCACCGCCGGTTATCAGAATGTCCCTGATCTGAGAGTCCTCTTCGAAGTACTTCATGAGTTCAGAGAGCTTTTCGGTCCAGACCGGCTCGGGCTCGAGCTTGTCGAGATCGAAGTTCAGCCGACCGCCCTGAAAGTCATACATGCGTTGACAGGAGCTGCAGAGCCCACCACAAGCTCGTCCAACAGTATCGGGGATCAGAATCGCCACATCGGGGTAGCGGCGGTGCACGTTGTTATAGGGCGGAAGCAGCCACCCGGCTGCGTTCGGCTCCCCGGGGCGAACCTGATCCTCCTTCTCCCACGCGACAATGTGACCGAATTCTTTTACCAACTGCGTGGAGTAGACGACATAATGTCGAATTGCCAGATCAGCTCCGATAGCAAAGTACGGGACGCGCACGTGCAGTAACGACAAATAGTAAGGATTCACGAAGAACGGAATGCCTTTGTCTCGTGCCCGGTACAGGATCTTCATTGTATCCGGGTCGAGAGAGTGGCCCAACATCTCGTTGAGGAGCTCTGGCGAGCGCACCGCAAAGCGAAGATGGAACTGCATGTCGTTCCACCATATTAGGGCCTGTTGACGCTTTTCTTCTTGACTGATACCCGGTTCAAACTTGAACTTGTTGCTGGTGATCTCACCGCGGTCTATCTGGTCTATGATGATGCCGAGAATCCGATCCCGGTTTTCCTCCCGCAAGGCGACGATCCTAGGATCGAGTCCCGACGGATACCGCTCCATCCAATCGAGAACTTGGGATCGCGAAGGCATCTGCCGTTGGTCCTTCCCGGAGAGCTGCCTGAAAAGATGAACCATGTCTTCGAAGAAGGCGGGTTTGGCTCCTCCTGTACCGTGATTCACGGCAAGCCAGATGAGCTTTATTGGATTGCTGACAGCTAGCTCACCCCGAAGGTTGAGGTCGACGAACTCACGGCCGGCATTGTCGATATAGTCGAGTAAACGAATTGCGGCGTAGTCACTCCAATCGAGAGTTTCGAACATCTCACGCGTGGAGTGATCTGCTTCATAAAACGCTACAGCATTCGGCTTGGCCGCCAATCCATCCAACACCCAATTGCGCACGCCCACGAGAGCCTCAGTCTCGTTCTTGGCATTGCGCAAGATTTCTTCGAGTTGGGGGTTTTCGCCGAGCAACGCTTTGAGGCGTTTGTGAGACTTGACCGTAATCGCAATGCGATCGAGATCTTCGTAGGCCGTCATGTGCAGACTCCGTCTCATGAGAGCGCGAGTTCGCAGTATTCCCTGCGACCGGAGGCAGCTGACTCTGACGCTGAACTATATCATACCTGAGCCAGTGTCGGGTCACAACGCTTTCGTAGAATCGCCGGATCCCAGGGAATCCGCGGCCGCTCAGTGTTCGGCACACATGAGGAGGATTCTGTTCCCATTTTCCGTACATCCGGCTAATATCACCGACCAACCCTCTAGCACGCACGCATGCAATTCTCACGGGGCACACATGAACCAAAACAACGAACAGTTCGCAACACGATGGGGAATCTTGCTGGCTGCCATCGGTATGGCAGTGGGCACCGGGAATATTTGGAGGTTTCCGCGGGTTGCAGCCTCAAATGGGGGTGGGGCGTTCCTCATTACCTGGCTGGTGTTCATGTTTGCATGGTCGGTTCCGCTGGTCCTCGCCGAGTTCGCGTTGGGCAAGAAGACGCGCCATGGTCCAGCGGGCGCAGTTGGTCATCTAATCGGCGCCAAGTATAACTGGCTTGGCGCCTTTGTCGGTCTCTGTACTTGTTTCATCACCTTTTACTACTCGGTGGTTGCTGGCTGGTGTATCAAATACTTCTTCGTCTCGCTCGGGTCGGGCGTGCCGGGAGGAGATCAAGAGGCTTACTGGTCAACGCTGACCACAGGCAATTTCCAGCCAATTCTCTTCCATTTACTAGTGTTGGGCATGGGGTGCTGGATTATCTCGCGCGGTGTGGTGAAAGGAATCGAACGCACGAACAGAATCTTGATACCGACCCTCTTCATTCTGCTGATCGTGGCGGCAGTGAGAGCAATGACATTGCCGGACGCGATCAAAGGCCTCGGGTTCCTCTTCACCCCCAATTGGTCCCAACTGCTCTCCCACAAAGTCTGGCTGGAAGGGTTAACTCAATCGGCCTGGAGCGTCGGCGCCGCTTGGGGATTGGTGATGACATACGGGGTCTACCTCAAGAAGAAAGACGACTTCGTTCTCACCAGCTATGCCACCGCATTCGGCGACTACTCTGCTTCGCTGCTTGCGGGCATCGCGATCTTGTGCACTGTCTTCGCCGTATTGCCAGAAGTCGATGCTCGAGCCGCCCTGGGAGCAGGCAATGAAGGCCTAACCTTCATCTGGCTGCCACGGCTATTCGAGCAGATCCCCGGTGGGCGAATATTCCTACCGCTTTTCTTCCTGGCTCTGAGCTTCGCCGCAATGTCATCTGTGATCGCCATGATCGAGATGGCAACCCGAATCTGCCAGGACCTTGGCATGGATCGGAAGAAGGCCATTGGTGTCGTCGGTGTGGCAGCTTTTGCTCTAGGACTCCCGTCAGCGTGGAAACTCGGGTTCTTCCAGAATCAAGACTGGGTGTGGGGACTCGGCCTCATGGTGTCGGGCCTGTTCATCTCGATCGCGGTCATCAAGTTCGGGGCGAACAGATTCCGTGACGAACTCATCAACACTCCGGAGGAACAGCGCCCCGTAGGACAGTGGTTTGTGCCGGTAATCAAGTACATTATCCCACTGGAATTCCTGGCGCTGATGGTGTGGTGGTTCTACAGAATGATCACTGAGCTCGACCCGGACGGATGGTGGCACCCATTCCACTCGTTCAGTGTCGGCACCACACTTTTACAATGGGGAGCATTGATTGGTGCTCTACTACTCCTCAATCGCTGGTGGGCAACCCGCGTGGGCATTAAGGAAGGCGAATAAGATGAGTCTCAGCGGCTGGATAATGATGATAGTTGTCCTCGGTGGCGTATGGGGCGGATTCGTGTACATGCTCCTCGAGACGATCAAGCAGAAGCAGGATTGAAGCGCGGGCCGGCATCATGGAAGTGATCATCCAGAAAGACTACAAGCGAATGAGCGAGGTGGCGGCCCAAATCGTGGTCGACACCCTCAATGCGAAACCCAATTCGGTGCTGGGCATGGCCACCGGCTCGACCCCTCTCGCTTTGTATCAGGAGCTCGTCCGATTGCACGAGGAAGAACAGCTGGACTTTTCCCGGGTCACAACGTTCAACCTCGACGAATACGTTGGTTTGCCTGTGAACCACCCGCAGAGCTACCACTACTTCATGACCGAGAATTTCTTCAAACACGTCAACATTCCACAGCAAAATATCAACGTGCCATCGGGAACCACTACTAATTACCGAGCATTCTGCACCTGGTATGAAGAGCGTATAGCAGAGTGTGGCGGAATAGACCTGCAGATTCTCGGAATCGGGTCTGATGGGCACATCGCGTTCAATGAACCGGGTAGCTCCATGAGTTCCCGAACGCGGCTCAAAACTCTGGCCAAGCAGACTATCGACGACAATGCCAGGTTCTTTGAGAGTCGCGAGGACGTGCCGGTATACGCCATAACAATGGGCGTAGGCACGATTCTGGCCGCACGAAGGTTGATCCTCCTCGCGAGCGGCAAAGCGAAAGCCAACGCAATCGCAAAGGCCGTGGAAGGACCGATCACGAGTATGATCACCGCCAGCGCAATTCAAATGCACCCTGATGCAGAGGTTATCATCGATGAGGACGCGGCCAGCGAACTCGAGATGAGAGATTACTATGAGTTCATTTATCAGGCACTTAGTCAACGACCATGACATGGCCCTTTCTAAATCAAAAGACGGCACGGTCGCGGATCGCGTTGGTCCTGTGGACCGTCGTGTTTCTTGGATGCGGCACTTCGGAAGCAAATAGACCGATGGCCTCCTTGAATGACCTTTTGCCAGATAGAATCGATGCCTGGAATCGGTCGGATTCCACCGACTCCTACGACCGCGAAACCATCTTCGATTACATCAATGGCGCCGGCGAGGTGTACCGCTCGTACGCGTTCAGCGAAGTCGTTGTGGCACGTTATTCCGCCGGCGAACGCTCAGATGTCCTGGTCGAGCTGTTTGATATGGGTACTCCGGACGATGCGTACGGGGTTTTTAGCTATGCCCGGGAGGAGGAGGAGGCAGGTATCGGCGGCGGATACGAGCACAAGGGCGACGTGCTCTGTTTCTGGCAGAACCGCTACTACGTGTGCCTGGCAATGGACGACCCGACGCTCGGATCGGACGCAGATCTGACCGAGATGGCCGGCGCGATATCGGAATTGCTGCCAGCAGAGTCGATTCGGCCAAACCTGATCGACGTGGTACCACCCGAAGGTTTGGTCCACCTCAGCGAGCGATACTTCCACCTACATCAGTCGCTGAATTACTACTACTACCTCGCGCGCGACAACTTGCTCAACCTCGGCGCCGAGACCGATGTAGTCTTCGCCCGATACCAACCTGGGGCCACATATCTCGCAGTCGTGAGGTACGAGACCGAAAGCCATGCCGCCGGAGCACTTGTTTCGTTCAAGGCAGGATATATGCCTGATGCCGGCTCGGCAGATATGCAGATGACGGAAAACGGTAAATTTGTAATGTGTCGTCAGACCGACCGATATGTAGTTGTAGTTCTCGATGCTGAATCAGAATCGGCAGCCGAGACACTGTTGCAGGGGACCATAGCGAGAATCACTCGGGTCTTTGACTGAGGAGTCGAACCATGGATCGCGACAAAGCCTCACTCACCAGACGGGAATTCATGAAGGGAGCAGGTGGCGCAGCGTTGGGGATTGCCGCTGGACTGCCAGCAACAGCGTGCAAGGCCGGCGAGGCCCAGCCGACTGCCCGCGCAGCCTCACGTGTTGTGCTCATCCGCAACGAAGCGGTCGTTTTGGAAAACGGAACGCTAAACGGCTCGATCTTGCGGCAGATGCTAGATGAAGCAATGGTAACGTTATTCGACGGGTCGAGTCCCGCAGAGTGTTGGCAGGGCATAATCCGAGCGAACGACGTCGTCGGGATCAAGACCAATATCTGGAATAATCTTCCCACTCCTTCCGAGTTGAACGAGGCAATCCGAGACGGTGTGCTCTCCGCCGGGGTCGCGGAAAGCGACATAGGCATCGCCGATCGCGGTCTGGTAAACAACGCGCTTTTCAAGCGCAGCACGGCCCTGATCAACACGCGTCCGATGCGCACGCACTCGTGGTCGGGTGTGGGTAGCCTCATCAAGAACTACATCACCTTCGTACCACGCCCACCTGACTATCATGACGACGCGTGCGCCGATCTGGCCAAACTGTGGGACCTACCGGTCACCAAGGGGAAAACCCGCTTGAACGTTCTGGTCATGCTCACTCCCCAATTCCACAATGTCGGGCCTCATCACTTCGACGCTAGTTATGTCTGGTCGTATGGTGGATTGATTGTGAGCACGGATCCGGTCGCCGCGGACAGTACGGGTCTCCGTATCATCCAGCAGAAGCGAAGACTCGTTTTCGGGGAAGAGCGGCCACTTCAACCTACGGCGCACCACATCGCCTTGGCGGACACGATACACCACCTAGGTAACGCAGATCCCAACAACATTGAACTAATCAGATTGGGCTGGGACGCCGAAATCTTGATCTAAGTTCGCCCAAGAGAATCAGGTTGAGCAGTAGTTAGCGCGTCTCGAGGCTCAGGCGATCTCGTTCACGATGCCCTGAATCCGCCCCAGCGTGTCTACGTACCGCGAAAAGTACGCGCGTGCCATAACCGTCATCATATGAAGCCCGACCAGCGGGTTATGGTCGAGGAGCTTTTGAAAAGGCACGATTTCGACAGCCAGAACCGTGCTGTCTGCGCCGCACTTCGCCGTGGTCATGTGACGGTCTGAGCCGAGAAGCGGTGACAGCCCGAAGATGTCGCCTTTGCCCAACCTTCCGACCACCAGTTGGGATTCCCCGTCAGCAGAGGGGATGATGAGGTTCACCTTCCCCTCGAGGACGACAAAGAAGTGGGACCCTCTGTCTCCTTTGCTGAACACCAATTCGCCCTTCTTGAAGGGCTTCGGCCCTGCAAAGGAACTGACCTTCTCCACCTCCTCGAAACTGAGGGACTGAAAAAGCTCATGGCCTTTGATCATTGCCTCACTCATGGTGAGCCCCCATTTCTTTTGGCCCCGCACAAGGCCGTCACCCTGACGGCAGGCGCGCGCGACACACAGGTTTGCTCATATGAACAAAGAGGCTGAAACGCCGAGCGACGCGCTTATTGCTACGCGTCACTGGCTACCTTTTTCAGTTGTTTCCTACAGCTTCGTCCCGGTCCGCACCACCTTCCCGATAGCGTAATCGATTGGTTACTCTGCAACTTCGACTGCATCCGGCTCCTGTTGCCGCACAACTTCCGTCGATTTCGTTTTCTCAACCTTGCCCAACACCGCAGGTAGTTCGATTCCGGCCTGCTCTGCTAGATCGTGCATCGCCGGCAAGGAGCCAATGAGACTGGAAAGGAAGTTGGCCGTCGACCCGCCTTCTCCCTTGTTTCCCGCTCCCGAATCCCACACCGTGATCTTGTCGATCTTGAGGTTCTGGATTGCCTTGACCTGCTCCGCTACGAGCGTGGGTAGTTGCTCTATCATCAGCAGTGTGGAAGCAATCTGCGGGTTCTCGGTGCAAGCGAGGATGAGTCGCTGATAACCCTCGGCCTTGGCCTCCAGCACTTTCTGTGTACCCTCTGCCTCTGCCGTGTACTTGGCCAAAATGGCGTCCGCCTGACCTCGCGCCTCGCGCCGTGCTCGTTCGGCTACAGCCTCGGCCTCTATCTCGACCCGCTGCTTTTCGATCTCCTGGGAGGCCAAGTCTTCTTTGGCCAAACGGGCGAATTCCCGCTCGCGCTCAGCCATGTAGATCGCCTTCGCCGCCTCTGCGGAGGCGACGTCGGCCCGTTGTTTTGCCCCGGCGCGCACTTCCGCAAGGTTGGCGTCCGAACCGGCGATTTCCTCCTGCGATTTGTTTTCGCCCTGGACAGCTTGTGACTCAGCAGCGGCGACCTGGATTCGCTGTTCCTGCTCGGCCTTCTTCCTTGCCGCAACAGTCTCAGCCTCCCGTTCCGCCGTCGCGATCTCGTAGTCGCGTCTGGACTTGACCTCACCCTGGAT
>JBDHHK010000133.1:0-12356 GCA_039589395.1 Gemmatimonadota bacterium | reverse complement strand
CTGCTGATAGGCAGCAGAGATGACGTTGCCTTTGTCGAGGAAACCATTGCGAGGATTGACGGGGTAAGACCGACGAAATTGTATCGCCCTACCACAACCTCCCGGTGAAGGCCTGGGCGAGCGTACGTCGTCAGACCGAATGGAACAAATCTGGTCCCGGATTAATGGACACATTCCCTAATTGATGACGGCTTGATCAACTCCTCCTCTCTCAGAGTTTCTCTTCGATCATAGCACGCGCGCCGTCTCGGCGTATGCACTTTCAACCGCTGTCTAGCTGTCAAGATTTCCTGGCGACGACCGTTGTACACTTCGGCCGGTGTGACGTTGTCCAGCGACTCATAGCGCTGGCTCAGCCTGGGAATTGCCCATAATCGAACCCCCCAGAACGAAATAAGGGCCGTAGCAAACAGCATGGAGATTGTCAGACGAGATGTAGGAGGATGACAGGGTCGACTCGGGAGAAGCACTGAGGAGAGCTGTGACCACACCGGTCCGTTGAGATTCCTCAACGACGGTTCTCGGGGGGCACACCGCTAACGTCTTATGGTGAAGCGTGTCCTTCACGAATACCGCTACCCGCCGGACAGACAGAAGAAGGCAACCAAGACGGTATTGGAACAGGCGGAAGCGATAGTGGGGGAGTGGGTGGGGTAGGGGCGTTGGCCAACCATTATTCCACGCTCGTGATCAAAACGCGACGAGCAAATCAGGGTTAAGCACTTGTCACATAATAACTTAAGTGTGTTTCGGAACCGGACCCCTCACCGATGTCAAGCTTTCCCTCGCCATCCGCGACTTTCCATCGCCGTGGGAAGGCTTTCCGTTGCCGTCGGAACGCGTCGGAAGTGTGTTTGTTGCTTTCCAGAGGTGTGGGAACACCTTCCCTCGTAGAGGGCAAGCTATCTGGAGCCGAGGGTAGTTTTCCGCCGCCATCGTCAAGCTTTCCGGGCCCGAAAGCTGGCAGTTTTCACCGATGGCAGACAAGCCCGACCCCGGGAAATGCTTTCCCGAGGGTATTTCTGGCTTCCTTTTGGTCGGGGCTGTCTACGCGGGCATCGCCGAAAGCCGGATCCAATGGCCCGTACACGTGCCCTCGGATGGTTCTTGATTGCCCGATACCGAAGCAGACTATCCTCCACACAGGGAGGCTTGCTCATCACTATGTACGGTTGTCGATCCTACAGAGTTGGCGAACTATCGCCCACGGAAAGCATCCTGCCCACCATATCTAGTTAACCCTCCAGGGCGCCTCGCTCGCCTCCCTGCAGTGAAACTTCGGTCATGCTGCTCGCCGAGTCGACCACGGCGCTCGGTAGCGAAATAATGCGAGCTGTCAACGGTTGTTGAGACTAAATCGGCTTCTGTTCGGGGGTGATGGCTCAAGTCTCAAAAAACTATCAAAAACCCACCAGTGCATTCAAGTCATGGTGACATCAAGAGTTAGGTGCGATTCGGGCAAAAACGTCCGGGTCTGCTGTTTGAGAGTTCTCTGCGATTTGTTGAGAGTTCTTTGAGACTTGCGTTTTAACGTTCATAGGAGTGAACCGGGCGGGGGCCCACGCACGGGGAGCTGAATAGCAAACAACTTTATTTGCTCCCAGCATGGAGGCAGGAAAAATGGCTCAGTATGGAGGCAGTCAAAATGGCTAGGTTTCCAAAGCGCGAAGCAGAGGTGGCGGCGCTTGCCCGGAGGCTCGTAATCGGATTGAGCGGCTCAGAGGACTTTCCGAATCCGCCGGTACCAGTAGATGAGCTTCAGGCAGCATTGGACGAGTACAATGCCGCAAAGGATGCCACGGTTACCGCGGAGGCCGCAGCGCAAGAGACCTACGCGGAGAAGGATGACGCCCTCGAGGATCTAACCGACAAGATGAAGGCGAACATCCGCTACGCCGAGGATGCGGTTAGGAAGAACGCTGAGAAGCTGTCGCGGATCGGCTGGGCGGCGCGCAAGGACAAAACGCCGCTCGAGGTACCAGGTCAGGTTCGGAGTCTCGAGGGGCTTCAGCAGGGCGAGGGCTGGTTGGTGCTCGACTGGAAGCATCCGATTGACGGAGGCAGAGTTTCAGCCTACAGGGTGCGGTGCCGCGAGTTTGAGAGCGGTGGCTGGCATGACGTAGCAATGGCCATCGACACAGAGGTCTTGCTCAACGACCAGAAGAGTGGCGTCGAGATCGCGTATGAGGTGGTAGCCGTCAACAAGGCCGGCACCGGCGAGCCGAGTAACATCGTTACGGTCACGCTGTAGGAAACGAGCAGCGAAACCCTACGGTAGGGGAGAGCCGCGGCACTTCGGGTCCGCGGCCTCCCCGACGCCGGTTTGGGTGAGCTACCCCTTCGGCCTCATCAACTATTCCATTCCATGCGTTCCCGAGATTCCTCTCTTAGATTTCACGCTGTGCCCCGTCGATTTCTCCATTCCCTGACCGTGTTTCTCCCGCTCGTGCTCCAACCTAGTGGGAGCCTGGTTGCTCAGCGAGAGCCGACCCTCGAACGCGGTTCGCACATTGAGATCGTATCTGAGAACCTTCCCGACGGTATCGGAGTAGGCTGGCTGGTGACTTTCACTAGAGATACGCTCACCTTCATAGACTCCACGGGTACGACCGCACTTGCACTCGAGGACATCGGACAACTCAGGGTCGACGTGGGGCGCGACAATGCGTCGATGAACACCGCAACGGTCGCGGGTGCGTTGCTGGGAGCACTAGTCGGCACGTTGACGAAGCCCGCAGACTACGAATGTCTCTCCACCCTAGCTTCCGAAGCCGATTGCGGAGAGGAGGTACCGTCTGAGCTGGTCGGCGCGGTGATAGGCGCTGGGGTGCTGAGGTTGGTTGCCAGGTTCGCGCTCGAGGAAAGGTGGGAGAATGTACGCCTAGATCGGCTGATTTACCGGACAGGAAACGAACCGCGTCAATAGGCAGCTATCCCATACAAGGCGGCGCCCCACCCATCCCTCCGCCGCCGCAACACGGTCCCTCAGTGGGGTCAATTCCACATTCACCGCTTCCACATTCCGGCATTCCCGCACCGTTGCCATTGCCGCCCTTCACAATAATGCCCACGCCGCCACCAATCAGACGCTCCAAAGCCCCGCCACATTTGGGGCACTTCGTTAACGCGTCGTCTGACATGTTCTGTGCCTGTTCGAAATGATGCCGGCAGTCGCGGCACTCGTACTCGTATGTCGGCAACTGTCTGTTCCTTCCCCATATTCGAGTGTCAAATCCTCTAGAGCCAAGAATACAAAGAACCTGTTCCCGTAAAAAGGGGCGTGCACGATTGCTCGTGCTCGATCGCCCTGGTTGTATTTCTCTAACCTGCGTATTGTTGAAAAACTGGCTGGGTTGGAAGGTCGGGGACCTGGAGGCAACCTTGCGTCAAAGTTTCGTGACAGCCTTTTTCGGGATCTGCGCCGTTGGATGCGTTTCCGCAACGACTGCCTCTCCGTTCGAGTTTTCACCCACGGCAAGTCCTCTACACTATGACGTGAATATGTCGGGAGATGTTATTGCCAACACCCCAATGGGGCGGATGACGTCCGAGACCGAATCCGACGCGACTCTGGTGCTGAATATTGGAGAGAAGCTCGAGAACGGCAGAAGTGTGACCGCGACGTTTGAGGAGCTCGAGGTGCGGGCTGAAGGAAGCCTCGGGGGCGGCACGGTGAATGCCGAGGGGATATTGGGGAAGCCCTTTTCAGGCACACTCCTGGAAACTGGGCAAATCACCATAACTGATTCACCTCAGGCTTCGGGTAGACTCAGGCACAACCTGGATCCTGCGGCTCTCCTTACCGAACTGCTTGCTCCACTTCCGCCGGGCGGAGCCACGGATATGGAATCTTGGCCGGTGGTTTCTTCGGTAGTCTCAGAAGCGGCGGTTCGATTGACTTCATCATTCGTCGGCACCGCGAGGTTTGCCGGTGACACGGTGTGGAACGGTGTCGACGCTCGCTTGATCGTGGTTGAGGGTATGCTCGAAATCGACGGGAGTGGGGCGCCAGCAGGTGCGCCGGCCGAGATGAATCTGTTGCTGGAAGGAGAGTCGACTCGCCTTTATGTATGGGATATGGTTCGCCGTGTTATGCTCGCGTCGCTGGTCACCGGCGAGGCCGAGGGCTCACTCTCGATTAGTGGAATGGACTTCCAGATACCGGCGAGGTTTGTGAGTAGGCAGGAAGTGGAATTGAGGCGGTAGGGAGCTTCCGGTATCGGCGAAGGCCCTTATGAGTAGGGAGCTCTCTGCAATACTGAAAGTGAACATCCAACGTTGAACAAGGAACATCCAACATCCAACGTTTTCACTGAAACGTTCGACGTTCGACGTTCGACGTTCGACGTTCGATGTTCGACGTTCCCTACCCCCCGTTCCCCTTCGCCTTCTCGCAGGCTTCCATACCTGCCGTGAACGCTTTCAGGTTCAACTCCAGCAGTTCAGGTCGTGCCTTGACAGCATCCCTTATGGTGGCAGAGAAACTCTCCTGTGGGAACAGCTTCGTTGCCGCTTGAAGTGCACCTAGTGCCACCATGTTCTTCACCATCTTCTTGCCGAGGTCATTGGCAATCGCGGTGTATGGCACACCTATCATGGTGATGCTGTCGTCCAGCTCTGGCAGCTCATCGATTGCCGCGTTGTCGTAGATGATCGTGCCGCCCTGTCGCACTGTTGGGCCGAACTTGAGCAGGCTTTCTTGGTTGAAAACAACGAGTACGTGTGGCTCGGCGACCGCCGGAGACAGCACTTCCTCGGTGGCGATGTGAACGTCGGCATACGATGTCCCACCTCGAGACTCAGGTCCGTAGCAGGGGATATTGGTAGAGTCGAATCCTTCGTTGATCGCGGTGAAGGTGGTTAGGTTCGCGACTGTCTGCGCACCGTCTCCACCTGATCCGGCGAACTTCACTGCTACATCTTGCGTGTCGATGTGAGATGGGAATGCCCCGCCGAACTTCTCTTTCTCCTCGGTTGCGGCACCAATACTCTTCGAGATCTCGATCGGGTCGTAGGACGGCTCGCCCAGGTCGAACCAGGGCTCTACATCGATATCCTTCTTCACTCCGAGCGGGAAAATCGGGAGCATCTTTTCCTTCACCCACTTCTGCGCCTCAACGGGCGTGACCTTCCAGTGGAGAGCACACTCGGACAGAACTTCGACAAATCCCAGACCCTTGTTGTCGGCCTGTACCTTCAAGGCCTTGCGAATTGCCTTTTTGGCCCGAACCCGCTGTTTGGAATCGAACAGCGCTACTCTTTCGACATAAACCGGACCGTCCAACTGGCCGACAGTTTCCGCAACCCTTAGAGGTTCACCTAGTAACCGCTTCCGACCGGCCGGCGTGGTGGCGGTGGGCTGACCCATAAGAGTGGTCGGAGCCATCTGGCCACCGGTCATTCCGTAGATAGCGTTGTTTACGAAGACGAAGGTCATGGGCAACCCTGTCTGCATTGCCTGCATCAGCTCCGCAAGGCCTATCGACGCCAAGTCTCCATCTCCTTGGTAAGACACCACGATGGAGTCAGGATTGGCGACCTTGTGGCCGATGCCAACCGCGGGCGCCCTACCGTGTGCAGCCTGCGTGTTACCAACATCCATGTATTGGTACATCATGACCGCACAGCCAACCGGTGAGATGGCCACCGTACGATCCTGAAGTCCCAACTCGGTAATGGACTCCGCTAGGTATTTATGTATCAGCCCGTGGCCGCAACCGGGACAGTAGTGTGTGCTCTGTCCCTTTAAGCCTTCGCCGCCATCGCGCCGTTCGAATTTTCCGTAGAATGCGTTACTCACTTGATCCCTCCGCTATTGCGGTCACTTTCTCCACGATCTCAGACTGCTGTGGCAGAACACCGCCGTAGTGTCGAACATGGTGGATCGGTGCTGGCTGAACGTCTGCATGGCTCAAGGCAAGCCTCATTTCGTCCTCGAGCTGGCCTGCGCCCGCCTCGACCACGACAAATCCGCGCACGCCATCGAGCAGCGGTATCAGTTGTTTGATCGGGAAGGGCCAAAGGGTGATGGGCCTGAATAGGCCGGCTTTGATTCCTCTGTCGCGCAGCACCTGTACGGCACCCTTCGCCATTCTGGATGGCGTGTTGCACGCTACGATCAACCACTCGGCGTCTTCACCGAAGAACGCCTCGGCGCGTTGCTCGTTCTCCGTCATCCTTGCGTACTTCTCGTTGAGCATGATGTTACGCTGTTCGAGAATCTGTTCCTGCAGATAGAACGACGATATCAGGTTGCCACGATGCTCAGCGTCACCAATCACCGCCCATGAGGGCACGCCTGGCTTCACCATCTCCTTCGGCAACGTAACCCGACTCGTCATCTGACCCAGATAACCGTCGCCGGCAATGATTACAGGGTTCTTGTACTTGAAGGTGAGCTCGAATGCGTCGATCGTGAGGTCGAGCATTTCCTGGGGCGTCGAGGGAGCAAGCACCAATGCGTGCGTGTTTCCGTGTCCCAAACCCCTACAGACGAGTTTTATGTCACCCTGCTCTGGGGCAATGTTTCCGAGCCCTGGTCCACCTCGCATCACGTTCACGAACACGCCGGGTAATTCGGCACCGATCATGTAAGAAACGCCTTCCAGCATCAGACTGAACCCCGGTGACGACGTAAACGTCATGCAGGGGACGCCGGCGCCACCGCAGCCGTACATCATGTTCACGGTTGCCGTTTCGCTGACGGCCTGGAAGAAAACGCCGTGAAGATCCGGTAGTAGGCGCGCCATGAGTTCGGCGCCTTCGGTAGACGGGGTGATCGGATAGCCGAACACGTGGCGACAACCGGCCAAAATCGCACCCACGGCAGCAGCGTGGTTTCCCTTGAGTATCATTGGCTCGAGATGGGGCATCGGAATGCGAGTTGACGGAACTTCCTTTGGCTCCGGTAGCGGTGTTGTGCGCGTGCCTGCCAGAATGGCCGGGTTTTCCGGACCTTCAGTGTCTGGTTGTAGGGGAAGAAGCGCATACGGTTCCGGACATGCATTGATACACAGTCCGCAGCCGTTGCAGGTCTCGAGATCGATTACTACCGGCATGAACCCGGTGGCTGACTCTATTTCAGTGCCCTCTTCGATGCAATTCTTGGGACAGCAATCGATGCATCGGGAGCATGCCTTGCAGTATTGTCGATACAACAGCGGTTTGGCTTTGATCTTCTTCTTTGCATCCACAGTCGTCATAGTGTCAGTTGTCCAATCTTGTTCATATTGCGGGACATTGCTTCTAGAAACAGGTAGCTGTCGAGGGGATACTCCGCAGCAACAGCTTCGAAATATAACTCGTCGTGCATCCCGCAGTCTGTAGTCCCTAGAGGGACAGAAAACGCGAATAATCGCGGTGCGCTCGCTTAGTTTTTCGCAGTTAAACGGGGCATTTTCTGCAACTGACTCAGAACGGCCGCCCTGTGTATCTTTAGCGCTTACGTTCCGTGTGGACCAAGCTGATACACTGCGGTCCCGCGGTTTGGATTGTCACTTCCGAGGAGACGGATATGGTAGGAATTGTTGGGTACGGAGCATTCATTCCCCGGAATAGAATTACGGCAGATTCGATTGCTCATCAGTGGGGCAAAGACCCGGAGGGCATCAAGAGAGGCCTTCTTTTGAGAGAGAAGTCGGTGCCCGGGCTAGATGAGGACACTGTCACGATTTCGGTTGCGGCCGCTAGGTCGGCTATCGAGAGGGCAGGTATCGACCCAAGACGCGTTGGCGCCCTTTACATCGGGTCGGAATCGCATCCTTACGCCGTGAAACCGAGTGGAACCATCGTGGTCGACGCACTTGGAATAGCGCCTGACGTGCACGTTGCCGACTTCGAGTTTGCTTGTAAGGCAGGCACCGAATCGATGTTTGTCGCGATGGGTCTAGTGGAGTCGGGACGGGTCGAGTACGCGATCGGAATCGGTGCTGATACCTCACAGGGTGCCCCAAACGATGCGCTCGAGTTTTCGGCGTCGGCAGGAGGAGCAGCTTTCGTGTTCGGCAAGGACAATCTCCTTGCGGAAGTGCTCGACACCTACAGCTACACCACCGACACGCCTGACTTCTGGAGACGTGAAGGCGAATTCTATCCGCGGCATGGAGGTCGGTTCACTGGTGAGCCGGCTTATTTCAAACACGTCAAGGGAGCAACCACGGCGATTCTGGAGAAGACGGGTTACAAGCCTTCCGATTTCCGCCATGCGGTGTTCCACATGCCCAATGGGAAGTTTGCTCAGACCGCGGCCAAGCAACTGGGATTCACTCAGGAGCAGATCGACGTTGGCTGGATCGTGCCTCAGATGGGCAACACCTATTCCGGGTCTTCGCCGACGGGGCTGGCCGCAATACTAGACATCGCTGAGCCGGAAGACCTGATACTGATTACATCATTTGGATCGGGCGCCGGAAGTGACTCTTTCGTGCTCAAGGCTACCGAACTGTTGCCGGAGCGGGTTGGTGTCGCTCCGACAGTGCGCTCTATGTTGGACAATCCGCGGCGCTATCTCGACTATGGTGAGTACGCCAAGTACAGAGAAAAGATCATCCTGAACGATTGACGATGAGACCCCAAGAGGAGGCTTTATATGCGTGAGGTTGCGATCGTTGCAGCGGGCATGACCCGCTTCGGCGAACTCTGGGATCTCAGTCTGCGAGATATCCTCGTCGAGGCGGCATCGGACGCTCTCGATGCTGTGAAAGTCGACAGTCTGGATTCCATCATAGTTGGTAACATGTCGGCAGGGCAGTTCGTGGGTCAGGAACATATTGGACCGCTCACTGCCGATTATCTGGGTATGGCCGGCGCTGCAGCAAGCCGCGTCGAATCAGCCTGCGCGTCAGGCGGAATCGCACTACGTTCCGCGTTCGCCGAGGTGGCGTCTGGCATGAGCGATTTGGTACTGGCAGTAGGTGTTGAGAAGATGACCGACGGTGCGGACGTGACGAACATTCTCGCATCTGCAGCCGACCAGGAACTCGAGGCATACCACGGTATAACGTTCCCCGGGCTCTATGCGATGATTGCGACGGCTCGCATGGAAACACACGGAACCACCGAAGAAGACATGGCGTGGGTGTCATCCAAGAACCACAAGCACGGTTCGATGAACCCCAAGGCACAGTTCGGCCGAGAGGTGTCTGTGGAGCAGGTGTTGGCGTCCACTATGGTGGCCGAGCCGCTCAGGATGCTGCATTGCTCGCCTGTCACGGACGGTGGTGCAGCTGTGCTCTTGTGCCCGCTCGACCAGGCAGGCAAGTACACCGACAAGCCGGTGAAGATTATTGGCAGCGGCTTGGCCACATCGTGCATTCAGCTTGCCAACCGGGCAGATCCTGCGGTGTTGGACGCCGTAGAGTTATCGGGAAAAAAGGCTTACAAGATGGCAGGTGTCGAAGCGAAGGACATTCAGCTGGCCGAGGTGCATGACTGTTTTGCCATCGCCGAGATATGCTGTACGGAAGCGCTCGGTCTGGTTTCTAAGGACGAGGCGAACAAGGCGGCGAGCGAGGGCATTACCGCTCTCGGTGGTCGTATCCCAGTAAACACCAGTGGCGGGCTCAAGTCGAAGGGCCATCCGGTTGGTGCGACGGGGATCGCTCAAGCCATAGAAGTCTTCGAGCAGTTGCGCGGAGAAGCCGGTGCCCGCCAAGTCGAGGGTGCGCGCGTCGGGCTGACACAGAACATGGGCGGATCCGGAGCTAGCTCTGTGGTCCACATCTTCGAGGGGATCTGACCATGCCGAGTCCGAGATACTGGAGGGAGAAGCCAAGCCGCTTCCGATTCGAGGCCGGTCGGTGCAAGGGCTGTGGCAAGGTGGTGTTTCCGAAGCGAAAGATCTGTCCGGCCTGCAGGGGTCGTGAGTTCGAGGAACTTTGTCTCGAACGGCGGGCGAAAGTAATAACCAAAACGGTCATAAACGTTTCGCCCGACGAGTTCATGATGGAGGCCCCTTATGTGATGGCGGTGGTGGAGTCTCCTGAAGGCGCACGTTTCACCGCACAGATAGTCGATTGCGAGCCCGCGGATGTGAAACCGGGCACTGAAGTCGAGCTGGAATTCCGCCTCATTCGCAAGGAAGGACACTCTGGCATTCTGTGCTACGGCCACAAGGGTGTGCCGGTCGGGTAAGCCGCAAAGAGTGGTTGGTGTAGGGTGATGGAAACAAAAAATCGTTCGGTGGTGAAACTGCCTCCACCTGCCCAAGACGGGCAGTTGGCTTTGGAAGCAACGATCAGTCGCCGACGATCGATACGTACGTTCTCAGCGGACTCCCTCAGTTTGAGCGAGGTATCACAGCTTTTGTGGGCAGCTCAGGGCATTACCCATCCCGACGGGTATCGCACTGTTGCGTCGGCGGGAGCGCTGTTTCCGCTCGAGGCGTATGTGTTGGTGGGAAGAGTTGAAGGTCTTTGCGCTGGCGTCTTTCGATATGCCCCGGCAGAACATCACCTGACACAGTTTGCGACGGGAGATAGATGGGGCCAACTCTGGTCTACTGTTCTCGCCAACCGTCAGGTCAAGGAGTCGGCAGCCGTCCTCGTGTTTACCGCGAGGTATGAGCCCATTGTGAACAAGTATGGTGCTGGGACTGAACGATTTGTGCATATGGAGGTCGGGCACGCGGTGCAGAATGTATATCTGCAGGCTGTTGCCCTGGGTCTGGCTACGGTTGTGGTGGGTTCGTTCACCGCTGCCGAGGTTAGTGACATTGTCGGTTGTCCGGAGCCCGAAGTACCGATGGTAATGATGCCGGTGGGTAGGGCGCTTTGAGTTCTTTTTCAGGAGGCTAGGAACTTGTCGACTCATAAGGGATGCATTGGAATTCTCACAGGTGGGGGCGATGTCCCTGGTCTGAATCCCGCGATACGGGCGGTAACCGTGCGCGCAGGCAGGGAAGGTTACAAAGTGATCGGGATCCGCCGTGGCTGGGGCGGGTTGGTGGATATGATTCCCGATTCGGAGGCCGACAACAGCGAACACGTGCAGATCTTGACCGAAGCGGTGGTCAATCGGAGGGGGAGGTTTGGGGGAACGTTTCTCCACACCTCGCGCACACGGCCGAGTCACCTTCCGCGCGGGGCTGTCCCACCGCACCTGTCCAATACCTACACAGAAGACATCAACGATGTCACTCAACAAGTGCTCGATAACCTCGAGTTCCTTGGTATCGATACACTGATCCCGATCGGTGGCGATGACACTTTGAGTTACGCGGAGCGTCTTCACGAAGAGGGAATGAAGGTCATTGGGATCCCTAAGACGATGGACAATGATGTGCCGGGAACCGACTACTGCATCGGCTTCAGCACTTGTGTCACTCGGGTCGTGCACTTGGCACATTCGCTTCGGACGACAGCCGGATCCCACGAACGGCTTCTGGTAATCGAGGTATTCGGACGATATGCTGGATTCACGGCATTACTTCCCACCATGGCCGGCGCTGCCGACAGGTGTGTGATTCCGGAGCATCCGTTCGACATCGAACGACTTGCCGAGTTGCTCTGCCAGGACCGCGCCATCAACCCGAATAGTTATGCCGTTGTCTTGGTATCCGAAGGCGCGACGATGGTAGACCAGGAGATGACCTTCGAAGGCGAAGAGAAAGATCAATACGGACACCGCAAGCTCGGTGGTATCGGCGACCGGGTAGTAGCAATGCTGAGGGAACTCACTCCCAAGTACAACAATGGGCGCGAGATACACATGGTGAATCAGCGGCTCGGTTATTTGGTGAGGGGTGGCGATCCGGATGCCCTCGATTCAATCGTGCCGACAGCGTTCGGAACTCTTGCCGTGGACTTGGCCCTTGCAGGTAAATCGGGGCGCCTGGTTTGTGTGAAAAACGGTGTTTACGATAACGTGCCCATTGGTGTGGTCACGGGGTCGAAGAAGGTAGTTGAAATAGAGCGGTACTATGATGTTGATCGTTTGCGACCCAAATACGAGGCATTGGGTGGCCAGCCGCTCCTGATCATGGCCAGCTAGGTCGGATCAGAACTCACAACGGAGAGGAAGCCTGCAGTATGACACAACGCGTTCTCATTCTCGGCGCAGCAGGGCGCGACTTCCATAACTTCAACATCTACTTCCGCGAAAATGCGGATTACGAGGTTGTGGCATTTACCGCCACTCAGATCCCCAATATCGACGACCGTCGGTATCCGCCGGAACTGGCTGGCGAGCAGTATCCAGATGGTATTCCGATCGAGGCGGAGAGTGAACTCACTCGCCTGATCGGAGAGTTGAAGGTCGATGTCGCTGTGTTTAGCTACAGTGACGTACCACACGAGTATGTGATGAACCTTGGCTCGCAGGTGTCTGCGGCGGGAGCCGATTTCATGCTCCTCGGTGCA
>JBDHHK010000132.1:0-12469 GCA_039589395.1 Gemmatimonadota bacterium | reverse complement strand
ATGGAGATGATCTGCCCGAATGCACCTCTGGCCCGGTAACTCCCGTCACCTGGTAGCCACCACCAATAGCCGTAGCCATTGTATCCGTCCTCATCGAAATCCGCGAACCTGTTGACGGTTGAGGCGGTTACCCAAGACTCTGGCACAACCTGGCGATCGTGCCAGCGGCCGTGGTGCAAGAAGAGACTACCGAACTTGACCATGTCGATAGGTCTCAACCACAGCTGGTCGCCACCGAAACGGTATCCCTGTGGATCCGTTCCCCAGTGGACCTCGCTAAAACCCAATGGGGCGAAGAGCAGAGTGTCGCTGAAGTCCAGAAGATCTCCTCCGCTTGCTTCGGTCAGAATGCGTGTCATCGCGAGGGTGAGAAACGTGCAGTACTGGAAAGCCTCCCCGGGTGAAGAACGCATGGACCTCTCGAACGTCGCTTCTATCCAATCATCGTGTGAGGAAATCTCATTCTTTGCTGGGCCATTCTCATCCAAGTCCAGACCGGAAGTCATCGTGAGAAGGTGGCCGAGCGTGATGCCCTGCTTCAGTGAGTTGTCACTGAACGAGGCGTATTGCGGGAAGAACTCCTGAACCGGCTGATCTAGGCTCGTCAGGATACTGTCACGAAACGCTATGCCCACGAGGGCAGAGATTACGCTCTTGCTGACGGATTTGACGTCGTGGAGTGTCTCTCTCTCGTACGGGTGCACGTAGGCTTCCAGCACCAGGCTTTCGTTTCGTAAAATGAGAACGCTGTGCACCTGCAATGTGTCGTCTCTGATCTGCTCCAACATTATCACGAGGAGTTCAGAGTCGATGCCTTGCTCCTCCGGTGTTGATCGAGGCCACACCGACTCCTCTGATCCGAATGGGGATTCGGTGGTTTGAATGGTCCGCTGCAGCGAGAAGAAAGTGGCGGCGAACATCAAACAGCAAAAGATGAGGATCAGAGGAACAACGGTGCGAGTCTGCATCTAACCATCCGGGAGTGAGTGGTCGGTTCGTGACTCGATGTACACCAATGTCACCGGTGTTGTGCCATGGTTGAATTGCGCATCCGACATTGACCTGGCATACTGCAAACAGTGGCGCTTACTGCGTAACAAGAAGGACCAATGCACTCTCTACCGAGAGGAGCTGTTCTTTGCACATACGCGTGGCTAGCCCGATAGTGCTGGCGCGCTCCGCTGTGTTGTTTGCGGGAGTCTCGGCGCACGTCGCCGAGCCACTCGATGCGCAGCACGACGATAGGTTCCGCTCACGCTCAGAACAGGTGGATAACTATGTCTCGGCCCGGCTCGAACGGGGGCGCATTCCGGGAGCGGCGTTGGCGATAGTGCACGGCGACAGCATAGTGCATCTCAGGACGTTTGGAGCCGCAGATCCCGCCGGCCGTCCAGTCACTCCGGATACACCGTTCATACTCGGCTCAACGACAAAACCGATAACTGCCACTGCGGTTATGATGTTGGTTGAGGCGGGCCGAATCGAACTCGACGTTGCTGCTGTCGAATACCTGCCGTGGTTTCGAACGGCAGACGCAAATCGATCGGCAGACATCACGGTAAGGCAGCTCCTGAATCACACGTCTGGTGTATCGGGTTTCGTCGGTCGCGCACCGCTGGACGACGGTGATACCAGCGACGGGGCACTCGATCGATTTGTCCGATCCCTGACGGGAGTGCGACTCGTAAGAGATCCGGGCTCGGCGTTCGAATACTCCAACGCCAACTACTCGGTTCTCGGCAGGATTGTTCAGGAGATTTCTGGGCAGACATTCGAAGCATATGTTCAGCAGAACATCTTCGATCGGCTGGAGATGGATCACAGCTACACGTCACAGAAGGCCGCGGAACTAGATGGGCTGGCGACCGGTTACCGTTTCTGGTTCGGCTTCCCACGACCCGCACCCGATATGCCGTTCGCACGCAGTGTCGCACCGGCGGGTTATCTCATGTCGACCGCGCGCGATCTTTCGCAATACCTGACGCTTCATTTGAACGCAGGGTCCTACGAGGGAACGAACCTGATCTCACCCGCTGGCATCGAAGAGCTCCACCGACCAGCCGCCACCATGGAGTCGAATACTTCCTACGCCATGGGATGGGTGATTCAGACTGACGGCGAAGAGATCACGATTTGGCACAATGGGGGTATTCCCAACTTCTACTCGTTCTTGGGGATGCTTCCCGAACGCCGCATTGGCGTCGTATTCCTCGCCAACGGGTTAGACGTGCTTGCAGCAGGCCAGTTTGATGCGATTCCCCTCGGCGTACTCGACATACTCCGTGGCCGCAATCCGCGAGTAGCGGCCGATTCGCGTTTTCATCCACCTCTCAACATCGCGGTGTTCTGGGCTCTGGTGATTCTAACATGGCAGGTGGTGTGGATAGTTGCTTCCGTCTCGAAGCGGCGTCCGTGGAGCGTTCAGGAGCAACATATCCCAGTGTCACCAGCCATCGAGCTTCGTAAGATCGGTCTTCCGGTTGTGTTGAATTTCGGCTGGGCTGCCTGCGTGTTGTCTCTCATTCCAGGTGCGAGCGGTACTCCGTTCTCCGTAATGAAACTCTACGTGCCCGACTTCGGCTTCTTCGCTACCGCGAGCGCAGTGCTGGCGGTCGTGTGGGGGACGGCGCAGGTGGTGTTGAGGGTGGTGTGCCTAGCTAGGGCGGTGCGGTAGGGAACATCCAACATCCAACAAGGAACATCGAACATCGAACGGGCGGTATGGCGAGCATCACTTGGATGTTGGATGTTGAATGTTGAATGTTGGATGTTCAACATCCCCTACGCGGGCGTCAGGAAACCGTCAGGATTATCTGCAACCCGGTCGAGGAACCGACCAACACGTCCCTCAGGAGAGGTAAAATCAGGGTCGAGGTAGTCCTGCCGCACTTCATTTAGCGCCGCGCGAATCTCGTCCGCGTGTGCCGCTACTCGATTGTAGAATGCAGTCGTTTCGGGCGAACGACCCTCTATCATCTGTCCTGCAAGCGCAAGTACCGTCGCAGCAAATGTGACATACGCGCGGATTGACCCACGACCGCCTCGCTGTGCAACAGCTCTTGGAAAACAGCCCGCCCACCACAGTGCGAGTGCCCCGCACTCAGCGGCACGTTCGGCTCGGCCTACGGTCTTACGCGGCATAGCCTCGATAGAGCTGGTCCAATCCGATATGCCGTGCGCCCCGCCTGCTATTCTTTTTGACTCTTTGGAGTAGGCGAAGAGGACAGGCAAAGTGGCGGCAAAGTCTGCCATGTCGATTTCAGTGATGTCCCAGCGTCGGAACACCGAACGAATTGGGACGTACCATAGCAGCGTTAGCGGAAGGGGGGCTGGCGGGCCGCCATGACCGAGTACTGCCTCGAGGGCCGCCGGCGAATCGAGAAGGCGGTCGACGTCTCCCGCTTCGAGCGCGTGTGCTGCCGGGCTCGCGGCGCTCGCGTTTATCCTCGAGATCTGTGCCACGAGGCGCCAGAGATCGTCTCTTTGTAGCCAGCGATGTATCATCGGGACAACCATATGCCCTCCTGGTTAACCCGTTCCCACTTCTCGCCTCCGGCCCGCCGGAGTTTTCACCTCTCCTTCAGTTTCGGGTGTTTTTTGAGCTACTTGAGTTTTGGGTGGGTCTGATGTCGGTCAGAGATCTGCTCGTTTGTCGTTCTCACCGCTTCCAAAAAAAACCTCAAACACTTCTTGCGGTGGCGGCGCAGTCAGTTTGCTGACGAACACAAACAACAGCAAACACACGAACGAACCGAATATCGCAGGCCAAATTCCGCCGATCCAGTTGTCGAGGGTTTGGTACTTCAGGTAGCTGATCACGTACCAGAACACGCAGCTCAGAGCCCCGGCGATCATACCGACGATCGCACCCTCTTTTGTCGCCCTCGGCCACCAGACCCCGAGTAAGAAGGGGAAGGTGAACGCCGAAGCCATTAGGCTGAATGACATCGTGACTATCCAGAGAATCGCTGCCGGAGGTTTGATCGCTACCAGTAGCCCCAAAGCTCCGATCACCAGTGTCGCGATTCTCGCGATCTTGAGTCCTTTCGCGCGATCAACGTCTGTATTCACGTAGGGGATGTAAACGTTCTCAACTATCAGCGAACCTGCCAGGAGCAGCGTCGAGTCGATCGTCGACATCATGGCGCCCAGAACGGCCGCAACGATGATTGCCCCCACGACCGGTGGCAGGAGATCGGCGACCAGAGTGGGAACCGTCAGGTCGGGGCGCTCCAGTGTGGGGAGGAGTACACCACCCGCGATTGCCACAAGTGTCGCTGAAACGTAGATGAACGACTGAAACGAGATTGAATAGACCATCGCCCGCTTCAGAGTTTTGTCGTCTTCTGGAATCAAAAAGCGAGTTACGGAAGCGGGAGCTCCGCCAATCTGGAAGAAGCCCCACACAATGAATGCCGAAATCACCCATGTAGTCGTCATCTCCCCAGTGAAGGAGATGGCACCGGGATTGAGCTGACCGTACTGCTCGTGCATCCCGCCGAAACCGCCGGCTGCGGCTACGGCCACCGGCGCGAGGATCGCGAAGCCGACGATCATGATGATGCCCTGAATCAGGTCGGTCCAGGCAACGGCGTACATGCCTCCCAGAACCGTGTAGAGGATGACGATCCCTCCGAACACAAACAGCCCGGTGAGGTAGTGCATGCCGAGCAATACCTCGAAGATGTTGCCGGCAGCCTTCAATTGTGCGGCTATCATCGGAATGAATGCGATCAGCATGATGATGGTGCAGGTGAGACTCGCAACTTTTGAGTAGTAACGGGCCTCGAAGATGTCGACTATTGTGACGCTCTTGATTCGGCTCGCGATCTTCCGAAGTCGACTGCCCAGTAGGATGTATGAGAACCATGGAGCGGCCGCGGACGACACCGCGGCCGGCGAGAAGTTGTAGCCCAAGACCTTCTCGGTTCCCACCGCACCCATGTAACTACTTCCGCTCATCTGGGTGGCAGAGAACGAGAATCCCACTGTGGCCGGACCGAGCTTTCCCCTGGCTAAAAAGTAGTCCTTCTTCGACTTGACCCTTCTATTGAACCATACCCCAAGGCATAGCATACCCGCGAAGTAGAGTCCCAGGACGATGATGTACTGTAGGGACAAACTCATTTGCCGGTTTTCACGTAGAAGATAGAGGCACCAATCAAGTAGGCGTATCCACCGTAGCAGAGAATCAAGACTCCCCAATCGAGATTGAACGGGCCTGGTGGCCAATCAATCAGAATCATCAGGCTCCCGCCTAGCGCGAACACGATCATCAGTGCGATCGATACGATCGGAAGTTTCACGCCGCCCTTCGTCTCTTCAGGTGAATTGTGTTTCACTGCCAAACCTCGTCGAGGACTCTGAGGATGTTCCCACCGAGAACTTTCGCGATCTCCTCGTCCGAGTATTTTTGTTTGACGAGCCAGCGCAAGATGTTAAAAGACGCTTCGGTCGGGTTCTCGATGCCTTTCACGTATGGAACCTCGTCGAACTGTGGGCTATCGTTTTCTCCTCCCTCGTGGGTCTCGTCTATCGACAACGCCGCTGCGAACACGTGATGCAGGCCGACATGGTCGCCGTAGAGTGTGTCCGGACCAAATGCCACGTGGTCGATGCCGACCAAGTCTTTGATATACTCGAAGTGCTCCATGTATCCTTCGATGTTGTGATCGGGGTTTTTCTCAGTGAGGGTCGTGTGCGGCGCTGCTTCGACTCCGATCACGCCTCCCTTGCCGGCACACGCTTTCAGCACATCGTCTGGGGCGAGGCGTCGAATGTTCCAGAGGGCGCGCGCGCCTGTGTGCGTAAGGAAGATCGGTTTAGTACTCACGGCTATGACGTCGAGGGTCGTCTGCACACCCGTATGTGCACAGTCGATCGCCATGCCGACGTCGTTCATGCGTTTGACTGCCTGGCGGCCAAAGCTCGTGAGTCCGCCATCTCCCTCTTCTCGAAGACCTGAGCCCAGCATGTTCGATTCGCTGTAGGTGATACCCATCTGGCGGACGCCGATACCGTAGAGGATTTCGATCCTGTCCAGCTCGTTCTCTATCATTGTAGCGGCTTCGAGGGCTACCACGAGCGCGATCTGCCCGTCGTGAAATGCTCGGCGGATATCTTCCACGGATTCGCACTTGATCAACAAGTCCTGGTGCGCGAGATCGCAGAAGCGCATACCGAGGTCGTAGATGATGTCGCTCCATTTCCAGCCATGTTTGGAGGTGATCATGGCGCAGCCGTCCATGAAGTTGTCGAAGACGGCATCCCAGTAGGAGTTGGCCAACTCGGCGTAGGCGGTGAATATCCGCGCCTGTTTTTCGTATACGGGTGTTTGAGTGATATCGACTGGAAAAACGTGCGGATGTTCGTGGAGTGAGATCATCACCGTCTTCGCTGCGAGGTCTTCGACTCGCGACTCTTGCTCCGCCGAGAGCGGAATCAGGTAGGGCTCGAAGGTGCTAGCACCCTCTACGAGTTCAAACGACTCGAAGTCTTTTCCTGCGTCGAGATAGGCGAACGACGTGTAGCCGGAGTACTTCTTATTCGTACCCATTTGAGCAAGCTCCCGTTCAGCGCTCCGTAAAAGGAACTTCGGCAATGCAGCTAAGACAACGGCGTCACTCTCCGATGATCTTCACGAGTATCCGTTTGTTGCGGCGACCGTCAAACTCCCCGTAAAAGATCTGTTCCCACGGACCGAAATCGAGATCGCCGTTCGTAATGGCTACTACCACCTCGCGACCCATGATCTGGCGCTTGTGATGGGCGTCGCCGTTATCCTCACCGGTGCGATTGTGATGATACCGATCTGGACTCGGGTCGAACGGCGCCAGCCACTCGAGCCATCGCTCGTAGTCCTCGTGCAGGCCGGGCTCGTCGTCGTTGATGAACACGCTCGCCGTGATGTGCATTGCGTTAACCAGGCAGAGGCCTTCCGACACGCCGGACGCTGCGACTTCGTCGCGAACCTCGGGTGTCATGTTGATGAAAGCTCGGCGTCCTGGGACGTGAAACTGCAGATGTTTGGTATGGGATTTCATGGTTCCTCCGGAGGTTCTAAAAGCCAGCAAACTCCTCGACGATCTCGTCAAGCAGCCGGTTGAACGTTTCAGGGTCTTCCATCATCACGAAGTGTCCAACGCCCGACATGAGCATTACGTCAAAGGAGGAGGTGGCCTCCCGGCCTGCTTCCACATTTGTGGGATTGTAATCCGAGTTGATGAGCCGAATGGGTACACGCAACTCACGAAATGCGTTTGCACTTTCGTTGTTGTACCAGTTGAGGTAGCCAATGAGGGCCCCGATCCCAACAGCGGGCGGGGCAGCAGACATGTCTTCGACAATTCGTTCTATGAATGCGGAATCTGATGTGGGCACGAAGAAGCTGCTGCTTGCCAAATCCTTCAACGCATTCCCGAAGTCGGCATGGAATGGTTGAAGGAAAGCCTCCATCTGCTCGTCGGTAATTCTGCCGGAAACGTCGCCGAAGGTGTCCGCTCCCACAACGACAGTCACACGGTCACCCAAGAGCCGTGCGGCCTCCACAACCACGAGGCCGCCCATCGAGTGTCCAACGAGCACAACCTGCTCCAAACCGAGTTTCTCGACAACTGCTGCCACGTCCCGACCGAACGCTCTCATGGTCCATGCTTCGCGCTCGAGTCCAGACTCACCGTGGCCGGCGAGATCGATGGTGACTGTGGTGTACCGCTCAGAAAAGTACGGTATCTGTTCGTCCCAATAGGCCCGATCGCAACTCCAGCAGTGCACGAAAACCAATGCTGGCGTACCGTTGCCGTGGACTTCGTAGTGGATTGGAACTCCATCTGTCGAACGAACCGAGGATGGGGATTCTGGCTGCCGATCGCACGACAGAAGTGAAAACGACAGGGCAACTGCTAGCACAATGCAGGACAACCGACGCGATCTCAAGTTTCACTCGTGGAAAGAAGGAACGTCGAATTTGACATGATCGGCAAAGATGCAGCTTCTTGGCCCACTGGCGCTAGGGGGGTCGAGCAATGCGCGCTGGTTGTCGCATAATACTGCCACTGGACGCGAAACTCGGGTTATCGGCAGGGACGACACAGCACCTAACATGTATGAGTACGTTGGAGCAGACCTCCGAGTCCCCGCGAGTGAAGGCGTGCTGAGAGGGTGGTGTGATGCAGAAGAATCGTGGAATATTAACGCTTGTCGGTATTAACGGAAATCGTTATGGTTCGTAAATGATCAAGAGCTTTCGCGATAGAGACACGGAACGGCTATTTATGCGGGAGCAGGTACGGCGGTTGCCAAAGCGGCTGCAGCGGAGCGGTCTAAGAAAACTCTTGATACTTGATGCGGCGGAGCGATTGGCTGACCTGAGACTGCCGCCTGGAAACCGGCTCGAGAAGCTCAAGGGTCATCGCGTTGGTAAATACAGCATACGCATCAACGACCAGTGGCGTATCTGTTTCAGGTGGCGGGACGGTGACGCCTATGACGTTGAGATAGGGAATTACCACTAGGAGAACGAATGACACCCAACAAGCACGCGCCGGTTCACCCAGGTGAGCTTCTCCTGGAGGAGTTTCTGGAACCGATGGGTATCAGTCAGTATCGGCTAGCGAAAGACATCAGCGTCCCACCACGGCGCATTAATGAGATAGTCCACGGGCTGCGAGGAATCACTGCGGACACTGCGTTGCGGTTGGCTCGATACTTCGGCAGCTCCGAGCGGTTCTGGCTCAATCTGCAGACCCGATATGACCTCGAAGTGGAGAAGGACCGACTGGGCAAGCGGTTGGATGATGAGGTGCTTAGACGCGCCGTGTAGCGGATCGCATACTCTGCGAATGCAGCTGTAGATGAACTTGCGTAACTCCTTGGGGCTCAGTACGTTTTCCGACCTAGCCCCGCTAGCTCAACTGGCTAGAGCAACTGACTCTTAAGGGTCTTCGAGACTTTCCCTCGTAGGCCTTTTGCGTCTCTCTCAGTCTGTGCCAGTCGGGAAGTAGAACCGGCAGTTGTCCCTCTGAGTCCTGTGAATCCGTGTGGTTCTCGCTCAATCTGCCCACAAAAGTGCCCACAGTGATGTTCTACCCCTTTGGCCTCAAAACTCACTTGACGGGTATCCAGAACGACGTCTTAAAGAGCAGGACATTGGTGCCACGCTCGGTGAGAGACCCGAACAGATCCGTCAGGCCGACTCGCGTGCCAATCGCCTCACGGCTCTCCCGGTTCTGTTGCCAGACGACGTACACGGTGCTGCCGTGACGCCATTCCCAGCGCAGGACAACGTTGCTCCTGAAAGACCGGACATTGAAGTCGCTATTGCTAAGCGTGAATTCAGAGTTCCCAGCGGTGACCACCCGGCCGCCATCGGGCTGTAGCTCGACCGTAGTCCCGGCTGTGCCATACGTGATACGCTCGCGGCTGGCGGGCTTCAGCACCTCGCCGTAGTCGTAGTAACGCCCCGAGGCGGCGAAGGGCTCGGCGTAGACGTCGAGGGTCAGGTCAGGCATCAATGTGAACGTCGTGCGGAGCTGGGCCGACAAGGTAGTCCGCTCGATATAGGCGAAGATGTAACGGCTGCCGAACGTTTCCGGTCTGCCTCCGCTCAGGGTCGTCACATATTGCTGCGCGTCCCTGCTATGGACGTAGTACGGCGCCAGCGAAAGCTCCCAGCGCGGACCGGCCCTGTATGAGAAGTCGCCATTGATCGAGCGCACCATCCCGCCCAACTCATTTCCACTCACCGTGACGTCGCCCGACCACCGGGTCTGGGAGGTCGGACTGTTTCCCACAGTGACGTTGGCGTTCCAGCCACGCGGCCCGCCGATCAGCGGGCCGCCGTTGGTAAGTGTGGCGTCACGCGTGCGGAAGGTCCGGCTCAGCGAGAACTCCGTACTCCAGAAATTCGCCCACGTCATATCGACGGACAATTGTAGGAACCCCCCCTGCCGGTCCCAGCCCAAGTTCCATTGATCGGATTTGCTGAGCCGGACCGAGTAGTTCCGCAATAGCCGGCCGGGCTGTGTCTCTCGATAGGTGATGTGTGCCCTCGGCTCAATCCCGTCGGCCCCATTGAGCTGCGCGATGTCGTTCGTCTCAAATCCGTCGCTGTCTATTTTGACCCGGGCGCCGAACAACCAGTGCCTGCCACCCGTTCTGTCGAAGCTCGTCTCGATCGAGAAGCCGGACAGCGAGGTCCGCGTCGGATCGATCCTGCCATACTCCTTGTCGGGACGCTGCATGTAGTGCGTGCTCGAGCGTTGAACACCCTCGATCGCCCCGCTCCGACCCTCCACATGGCTGCCAACTGCCGCGGCGCGCAGCTCATACTCTCCTCCCTTGAAACGCAACACGGCGTCACTTCCATACACGAGCGCGTTGCGTGACAGCAGGTCCGCCAGCGGATCACCGTCCGTGAAATCCCGATGCACGGTCCCCACCAGCACGCTCGCCGTAGACCCCGTAGCTCCGAATTCCCGTTGGACCTTGGTTACACCGAACACGGTGGGCGGGGCGACACGGACCCTGCGGATCTCGGGTGAGCCAAGATCTGCGATCCGCGCGTGCTCCTCATCGGTCACGGCCACGAGCATGCCCAACGACGTTCCGTCGGAAAGGCGACCGGTGACCTTGCTCGCCGCCAGGATCGTGCTGGCTTGTGGGTAATCCACAAAGTCACCGGATGCCGGCCCAATGGGAGCGCGGCCTATACGCCGGGAGTAAAAGACGTTGCCGTGGTTGAGCGTGAGCAGCTCGGCGCCTTCGGTAAAGAAGGGCCGACGTTCCTGGAACCGCGTCGCGAACACCGACAGGTTCACCTCCGCAGGATCGGCCTCGACCTGACCAAAATCGGGGTTGATCGTGGCATCCAGTGTAAGGTTCGGTCCCAAACCCATCTTCAAATCGGCACCCACCCGGCCCGCGAGATTGCGGCCGTCGTCAAACGGGTTGTTGGGATCCCGGTTGCCCGTCAGCGTCGAATAGCCCACGACGACGGGAAGCAGTTCAATACGCTTCGTGGGGCGTACCGCCGAGATGCCTTTCAGCTCGCCGAACCGTGACGCCCAGGCCCGCACCGTCCGCGGGACGAGTACCCAATACACCGCTTCTCGAAGCCCGGGCGTGAAGCGCCTCACATTCAGCCCCCAGATCTGTTCCTCCCGGGCAGTGAATCGAAGCTGGGAGAACGGAATCCACAGCTCGGCGGTCCATCCGTTCGCGTCGATCTGCGTCTGAGTTTGCCACACCGGGTCAAAGCCGACGTCAGCACCCTCTTGGTCGTCGCCGGGATGGAAACGGTCGAAGCGAACGCCCGAAGCGCTGACGCCGAAGGTGTAGGCGGTGCGGCGATCCAGAAAAGTGTCTAGGGAAACTAACAGATGCTCGGACTGTTCGGCGGTCTCGTCACGGCGACCGAGCGGAGCTTGGATGTTTGACGCGTTGCTGCTGAACATACGCGCGCCCACGTACACCGCAGTCTCGTCGTAGGCAAATCGGACTTCCATCCGTTGGGTGGGCGGCGCACCCTCATCTGGCTCCGCTTGGATGAAGTCAACAATCGGCGACAGGCGTTCCCAGAGTTCCTCGTCGAGCCGGCCGTCGACACGAATGGTGCCGTTTTCAACGCGGACCGCTCGCGCCTGTTTCCGGATTCCAACCGCACCGCTCCCTCCGTCCTGAGCCTGGAGCGCCGGCGCGATCAGGTGTAGGAACTGAAGCATGAGCAAAAGAGACAGAGACGAGCAAGCGATCCGAGGCATTGAGGATTGTGTTGTTCGCTCGGCACACTGTCAACTGCAACAGCGGTCGCCTTGGTCATCGGGTACCTCGCGTGCCAAACGTCCTGGAGTAAGTGGAGGGCCAGGTAACCTCCCCGGACCAGAGGACGGTCAGGTCAATGCACGGTTGGCGACAACACCAAGAGATGCGCATCGTTGCGTTCATCACCGAGCCCAAGACCTTCGACCGCATCCTCGACCACCTACACCGCACTAGAACCTCAAACCGACGCCAACGCGCGGCTGAGGTCTCCGGAAAACCCGGGGCGATTCATATATGCCAGGGTCTATTAGCCGCCGGGAGCTCCCCGGATCGGGCGCCCAGGGAAAACCCCCTCCACCAGCTCCCCGTCGTCCACAACGACTACCCCGTTCACCAACACGAATGGGATTCCCTCCGACGTCTGAGCGGGCTCGGCATAGGTCGCCCGCTCGCGGATGGATGAGAGATCGAAGACCACGATGTCGGCGTCAGCCCCGACGTTCAGTTTCTCGTGGGGCCCATACGAGCTTCCCATGCGTCGGGTGTGAAGAGCGTCCAGGTGACACCTGCTTCCTCATTGTGCCCGGTCCTTCAAGTGGCGATCGAAATACTCCACCATTTTCTTGAACGCGAAGCGTGTCTGCACCAGGCTCTCGTTGTCCCACCCGTGCCCAGCGTTGGGCAACGCTACGAGGTCGACGTCCTTCCC
>JBDHHK010000131.1:0-12474 GCA_039589395.1 Gemmatimonadota bacterium | reverse complement strand
TAGGAACGTCGGGGGCAGGCTCGGCCTCCACCTGCAGAGACTTGATCCTCAGGGTATTGATCACCAACACGCATGCTAATACGACAACAACCAGACCGAATAGCGCGGCTATCTTCTTCAGCTTCATCTGCTAACTCCTAATGAGACAGTGATCCAAAGCATTGCCGAGGTCTCCTACACGGCGTCTCGCCGCGGGATGCCCAGCCGCACAGAAGATAGACGAGTGGCTCGGCTTCGGGGAGTAACAAGTGGTCGAGTTTTCAAGTACTGCAGGTTGCTGACCAGTTAGATTGGTGCGAGCGGCGCGACGAGTGTTTGGGAAGTTGGGTGACCGATTCTCGTGTACGAGTCCCCACAGCACTATTTGCCGAAGGCACCGAACGTGGGCTTCAGCCCTAAGTAGAGCACGAAACAGAAACAGGAGATCTTAGATGGGGCACAAGCACGAGCATATTGAAACAAAGCTGATTCATGCAGGGGAGCCGCGCCCTCGGATCCATGGTGCAGTTACCGTTCCGATTTTCCAATCGGCAATGTACGAATACAAGGGTGAGGAGAGCTATCACGACATCAAATACATCAGACTCAACAACACTCCTAACCACATTGCCGTAAACAGCAAACTCGCGGCCTTGGAGAACGCCGAGGCTGCGATGGTCACAGCGAGCGGGATGGCAGCCATCTCCACGGCCCTCCTCTCTGTGCTGTCTCAGGGCGACCATTTCCTGGCACAGGAATGCCTTTACGGCGGCACTTTCGACTTTGTGGTGAAAGATCTGCCCTCGCTTGGCATCAGCTTCGACTTCATCGACGGAAACGATCCTGATTCATGGGAAGGCAAGCTCAAACCGAACACCAAGGCCATCTACGTCGAAACCATGGCAAACCCTCTCTTGGAAGTCCCAAACCTCAAAGAGGCTGCCGACTTCGCGAAGGCCCACGGTCTCGTGTCGATGATTGATAACACGTTTGCGAGCCCAGTGAACTTCAGGCCGGCTGAATGCGGCTACGATCTTTCGTTGCACAGCTGCACCAAGTATTTGAACGGCCATTCGGACATAGTCGCTGGGGCTGTGATTGGCCGTGCAGACCTCGTGGAGCAATTCACTCACAAGCTCAACCACTTGGGCGGTTCACTCGATCCACACACCTGTTTCCTACTACACCGTGGCATCAAGACACTCGCGCTGAGGATGAGGCAACACAACGAGAGCGCTCTGAAAATCGCGAAATTTCTGGAGTCGAGGCCTGCCGTCGTAAAGGTCAATTATCCAGGTCTGGAGAGCCACCCGGCTTTCGAAATCGCGTCTGAGATGCTCGACGGATTCAGCGGTATGCTGAGCTTCGAGCTGGACGGCGGTGTTGAAGCGGCCGAGTCGTTTTTTCAGCGCGCCCAACTACCGGTTATCGCTCCGAGCCTCGGTGGCATCGAAACGCTCCTGACTCGTCCTGCGACGACTTCTCACTCCGGCCTGTCACCGAAGGAACGAGCGGAGATGGGAATCTCAGATGGACTAGTCCGCGTGTCCGTAGGAATCGAAAACACCGAAGATCTCATAGCTGATTTCTCGCAAGCCCTAGGTGATTAGTCTGCGTCAGGGTGAGATTATCTGTAGCTAGCCGCGGAGCGACGCTGAGTAACGCGGATTGACGCTGTTCTTTTGAGCGGTGGTGTGGGGCATTCTATTCTGTCGCAGTATCCGCGTCCCTCCGCGTTTGTCCGCGGCTAAGACCAAAGATCTGGCATTGTTGCCATAGCCTCACAAACAACTACAATTCGATTCATAACGGCAGCAATCGCCGTAAGTCACTATATGTCAATAAGATAACGCTCGGAACCTCGAAGCGGACGAGGTGCCCAGGGACCCATCTGCACCCCACTTCGGTCTTGCAGCAATTGGAACTAATTTCCGCGGTCTTGCGTATTAGATGTATAGTCGTTAGAATGCCAACTACTAAGTTAGATGGCTAACTGCTACTCCCTGGAGTGAGTCGATGGGCGACAATCCAATTGAACGACTGGTCACGCTCGGCTTCTCTGAATACGAAGCAAAGACCTATATGGCGCTGCTCGGAGATAGTCCTGCTACCGGGTATCAGATTTCCAAGGCATCAGGCGTTCCCCGTTCCATGATCTACGAGGTTTTGGGCAAGCTGGTGGCGCGGGGTGCGGCCATGACGCTGCACAGCGAGGGCGGGAACAAGTATGCTCCGGTTGCGGCATCAGAGTTTCTGGACCAGCTGCAACGCGAACACGAGATACTGGTGTCCACTCTCAAAGATGATCTCAAGAGCCTCGGCTCGTCTCCCACACACGAGCACGTGTGGAACATTGGGGGGAACGAGAACGTGATGGCCAAGGCTCGAGAGATGATCGACCAGTCGAAGGTCCGACTTCACCTCGCACTAATGCCTGAGACTTTCCCCGCACTGCAAGGCGCATTGAACCTCGCAGTGGAGCGTGGGGTGAGGGTGGTCGTACATTCGACGGCCGAACTCGAGTTGGAGGGGGCAAGAGTAGTCGTTTCGCCGGTGCGGGAGGTCGCATCGGAGCGCGTCGAAGGCCTGTGGCTGGTGCTGGTCGTGGACGGGTGCCAGGCAATGATCGGTGAGCTTTTGACGCAGAATCAGGCGAGAGCATCCTGGACGCGTAGTCCTCTGTTCGTGTTTGTGGCGGAACATCACCTTCGCACGGACCTCTACCTCCCTCGCATCCTGTCTTTGCTGGGAGACAAGGCCGTTGACTTCATCGACGAGGCAGATCGGGAGTTGTTTGCCACGCCGTTTGAGAGTCGCATTGACTGTTGACGCAGGTTTTGGAAGGAATCGAGACATGACGATAGCAGCAAGCCTGACCGAAGTGTTCAAGTCCTACCAGGTGGGAGATCTCGAAGTCCCTGCGGTGCGCGGTGTGACACTCGAGATTGATTCTGGTTCGTTCCTGTCGATTGCCGGCCCGTCTGGATCGGGAAAAACCACCATACTCAATCTGCTCGGTGCGCTAGACACCCCCTCGTCGGGAACTGTACGAATTGGAGAGCGTGAAACCGGCGGATTGAAGCCAAAGATGCTGGCGGACTTTCGCAACACCCACCTTGGTTTCGTGTTCCAGACGTTCAACCTCATTCCTGTGCTAACGGTTCAGGAAAACGTTGAACTACCGCTCCAGCTTCACGGGATAGCCGAGAAGGGCGAGCGCACGAACCGCATCAAACGAATCCTGGAAGAAGTGGGCTTGGGTGGACTGGCTGACCGCCGTCCCAATGAACTGAGTGGTGGGCAGCAGCAGCGCGTGGCGATTGCCAGGGCTCTCGTGAAAGACCCGACACTGGTGCTTGCTGACGAGCCAACGGCAAATCTAGATAGCACGACCGCGGGCGAAATCATGGCGCTCATGCTTGCCATGAACAAAAAACACGGCACCACATTCGTGTTCTCAACGCATGACCCACTGGTGATGGACCACGCCTCTCGGCTGGTGAGACTCCGCGACGGACAGGTAGAATCGGACGAACGCCGAAACGGAGACGGTAACAATGCCTAGAGAAACGGTCCCTGGAGTGCTGGGCCTCGGTGCGACGTTCCGTCTCGGCTGGAGAAATCTCAAACGGAACCGCCGCCGCACGTGGATTACCGCGAGTACGGTTGCACTCGCTGTGCTGCTGCTTCAGTTCAGCAATGCAATCCTCATTGGAGTTGAACAGCAGTCCTTCGACAACCTAATAAACTTTCAAACCGGCCATGCCAAGGTATATGCCGACGGCTATTTCGAGCTTCGCGACGAGTTCCCGCTCGAATACTCCTTGTCGGAACGTGGAGAGCTACTCGCTGCTGTGAATGCCGTGCCTGGAGTGGCGGCAGCGACTCCGCGCCTGACGTTTCAAGCTCAGCTCTCCAACGGTATGGACCAAATTCCGTGTCTGGGAGTGGGTATCCAAGTCCACGGCAGTGATACTGACGTGTTTCGGATTCCTCAATCAGTGGTGGATGGTGAATACCTGGCCGAAGATGATGAGGGCATTCTGTTGGGTAGCGGCATCGCGGAGATCTTCGAGGTAGCGGCTGGGGATTGGCTCACGGTGTTGGCCAAGACACAACACGGAGCCTATGAGGCGCTGGACTTGCCGATCATCGGAGTAATTGGAACTGGAAACCCCTTGATTGACCGCAATAGCTTCTTGATCCCCCTTACCACCGCTCAGTACATCCTCGATATGGAGGGTACGGCCACTGAGCTGGCAGTGAGATTTGCTGCCAGAGCCAGAGAATCGGTCACACTTGAACGCCTCGAGAGTGAGATAGGTGCCTCAGGAGAGTTCGACGTAAAGGGGTGGCGAGAAATGGAGCAGGACTTCATGTCGCTCGTCCAGGCGAAGAGGGTCGGAAACATCATCTTTCTCGGAATCTTCATGCTTCTGGCGGTAGTGGGGATTACCAACACCATCCTCATGGCCGCATACGAACGAACTCGGGAAATTGGAATGTTGATGGCGATCGGTCTGCGGGGCACCGGCATTCGCCGCCTGTTTCTCACAGAGGGTGCGTTTACGGGGCTCATCGGAGGAGCGATCGGGTCTCTCATCGCCGTTGCCTTCATTGTTTGGTTGGCCAACGTCGGTATCAACTTCAACGCGATGTATGGCGACATCGACATAGGCTACCCCGTGAAGGATTCCATTTACCCCTCGTTGAACATCCCGGTATTGGTGATCGTGTGGCTCTTTACTGGGTTGCTCGCGGCAACGGCATCGCTGTACCCGGCAGCTAGAGCGAGTCACAATCGTCCAGTGGAGGCACTGCGCCATGTCTAGGCAACGAAGACGGATACCGGTTCTGCGGTTGGCATGGCGCAATACACGTCGGAACACTCGTCGCACACTTCTTACTGTCATTGCGGTGACCGTAGCCGTTACCGCGATCACCTTCATGTTCGCCTATATCACTGGAATCTTGGGTAACATCGTCAATTCCTATGCTCGTACCGAATCTGGACACGTTCGCATTCGAAAGGACGGCTACAGTGAGCGGGAGCGTCTAATGCCCGTGTACCTGAAGGTCGATCGAGTTTCGGAGCTACTGTCAGTAATCCGAGAGCATCCTGATGTGGAGGAGGCAGTGCCGCGAATTCGGTCGAGTGTGCTCGTTGATGGAGCAGGTACGAATCGGCCGGGAATGCTGCTGGGTTTAGACTTCGAGCGCGAGAACGCATACTTGAATCCGGCCAGCATGGCCGTAAATGGAACTCCGCCTCGCGCCGGGTTTCCTGAGGTCATGATCGGTGACGAGTTCGCGGAAAAACTCGGGATAGGGGTAGGCGACACGATCACGGTGCTAGGTCAAACAGCGTACCGATCACTCGGAGGTTTGCGGTTGGTCGTGACTGATCTGGCGTCATCAGGCATGTCGTTCCTGGACAACAGCATGCTGGTTGTTCCGCTCGACCAGGCTCAGGTATTGGCGGATCTTCCTGACGCAGCCACAGAAATCTTGGTATTTGCTCATGACGCTGCGTTGGCAGAACCACTCGCTGTCGAATTGCGCGCTCAACTAGAATCAATTGTGACGGGGGACTTGGAGGTGCTTTCCTGGCTGGATCAGGGACCGCTTATGCGAACCATGCAGATGATGCGGCCCATGCTGGGAGTGGTAATGGGCCTGATGCTCCTGATGGCAGGCCTGATCATCATAAACACGATGCTGATGACAGTAATGGAGCGTACACAAGAACTCGGTATGCAAGCGGCTCTTGGAATGCGCCGCAGTGACATACTGTACCTAATCGTATCGGAGGGTCTTGTGATCGGCCTGATTGGTGGTGTGGTCGGGGCGATCCTGGGTAGCGGCGTAGGAATCTGGCTCGAGCATACGGGCATCGATTTCACGGCCGCGGCCCGCGGCATCGACTTGCCGTTTCAAGGTATGGTATACCCCGACTGGCAACCAGCATTTGCGGTAGTTGGCTTGGCTTGCGGCGTGCTCGCTGCCGGAGTTGCCGCACTTTATCCAGCGCGGCGCGCCATCAGAATGGCTCCAGCGGAGGCATTGAGACAATGAATAGAACTACAATTGCAGGTGTTGGCAGAGGGGCAGTGGTTGCAGGGGTGTGGCTCGCGGTATTGACGACCGCGAGTCAAGCTCAGTTGACACCTCGTCAGATTCTCGAACGCGTCGATGCGAACATGACAATGTCGACCGCGCGCGTGACCGCACAGATGACCATCACGTATCGCGACGATGATGACCGCATCTTGATCTACGAAGCTTGGGCGCAAGGAACAGATCAATCGTTCCTGGAATTCACAGCGCCTGCCCGAGACGCGGGCAGCAGGTTTCTCCGATTGGAGGACGCGATGTGGATATACCTGCCACGTGTCGGAAAGAGCGTGCGCATTCAGGGACACATGTTGCGACAGGGTCTTATGGGCAGTGATTTCTCGTACGGTGATGCCTCGGAGAACCCGAGCATGGTAGAGGACTACGATGCGGTGCTCGAAGGTGAGGAGATGCTGGAGGAGCGCCGCACCTACGTGGTCGATCTCACCGCGAAACGGAACGACCTGGCCTACCAGCGCCGTAAAGTATGGGTCGATGCGGAACGTTGGGTGCCTCTCAAAGAGGAACGGTTCGCGCGGAGTGGCAAGCTACTGAAGACCGCGCTGCTCAGCGAAGTTCGGCGAATTGGTGACCGATGGTATCCCTTCCGGATCGAGATGGATGACGCGCTGCAAACCGACACGCGTACAGTGCTACAGATGCTGAGCGTCGAGCTCGACATACGCGTCCCGCGTGAGGTGTTCACCCTGCCCTACTTGGAGGGCGGCGAGTGAAGCTATGAAGGGCGTTCACCAGACTCGATCGCTACTGCTCGCTTTGGTGGTTGGCGTAGCTACAACCTTCTCTCCGGCTGCCGCCTATGCTCAACAGTCAGTCAGATTGACTGGATACCTGGAGCACCAATTCAGCGTCAACCACTACCCCAGCTCCGGGTGGCAGCAGCTGGACTATGATCGTGTTCGGCTGGACCTGAACGCGAGAGCGGGTAGGCGCACACGGGCCTCCGTGGCAGTCGTGTACCAGCTTTATCGCGGCAATACGTCGATTGCGTTGGCCGATGTACTCCCCGATGCACTAGGTGCGGTTGTAGGTGACGCCACGGTAGATCTCGAAACTAGGCATTATCTGAACCATGCATTCGTGACAATCAGGCCGGGCCCGGTTGAGCTCACAGCGGGAAAACAGTTTCTGACCTGGGGCGCTGCCGCGGTTTTCAACCCCACCGAGCTGTTTCGACCGAAGAACATGTTGGAACCCGGATATGAGCGGGAGGGTGTGGGTGCGCTGAGCGCAAAGTTACCGTTCGGACCGCTGAGCGATGTGAGGGTAGCCTGGGTACCGGAGGGTGGTTTCGATACCAGCGGCAAACTGGTGAGAGTGCGGCACCATGTGGCAGGGTTTGATATTTCGGGCATCGTGGCTGAGGTGTACGAGCAGCTGCTTCCGGGCGGGATCTTGGGCACAGAAAGCGTTCTCGAGCGACGGAGGACCTTGGGTGGAGACGTGACTGGAGAGCTGCTTGGTCTCGGAGTATGGACCGAAGCCAGTTGGTCTGACTTTGCGGGCGAGAGGTGGGTTGAAGTGACTGTGGGCGGCAACTACTCTCTTTCTGACGGGACGCTGTTTTTGCTGGAAGGGTTCTACAACGGACGGGGCGACTGGGATGCACCGTACAGCATAGACTCGTGGTTGCACCGCCTTACCGGCACTCGTAGAACGCTGGGCAAAGGAATTCTCGTCGGAAATGTCACACGCCCCTTCGGTCAACTGTGGTCTCTCGGTTTCTCAACACTCGGCAATGTCGGAGATCGAAGCGGAGTTTTCATCCCGACGGTATCGTACTCGTTCGCCGAGAATGTCGACCTCTTGTTCAACGGTCTGGTGTATTTCGGTGGAAACGGAACCGAGTTCGGAACCGGCGACCTCGGTGGATTCATCAGAGGCCGGGTGTACTTCTAAGGATCCGATCTCGCCGCTGGCGGTGTTTGCCATATTCCCTATACTTTCCATTGATCGGCGATTTGCAGCTGATAGTCAACCATAGTCCAAACAATCGCTCGCATTGTGCGTGCAGGTAATGATGGGCGCTGAATCAAAACAAACCGACCCTCCTCTGGAGGATGCACACCAGGTCCAAGAAGCCGTGGTGATTCGCTTCGCAGGCGATTCAGGCGACGGTATGCAGATTGCTGGTGCGCAGTTCACACTCGAGACGGCGCTTTTGGGTGAGGACGTGGCAACGTTTCCCGACTACCCTGCTGAGATCAGGGCGCCTGCGGGTAGCGAGTTTGGTGTGTCGGCATTTCAGCTCCAGTTCGGATCCATGGACATATCGACGCCCGGAGATGAGCTGGATGTGCTCATCGTGATGAACCCTGCCGCCCTCAAGACAAATCTGCCGGATCTCAGGGTGGGCGGAACCGTCATCGTCGATACAGAAGCGTTCACCGAGCGCAACCTCGCAAAGGCCGGCTACTCGACAAATCCTCTCGAAGAAGAGTCGCTCGCCCAGCATGAGTTGATTCAGCTGAACATCAGTCATATGGCGGCTGAGGCAGTTGCGGAATTTGATCTGAGCCAGAAAGAAGCCAGCCGCTCGCGAAACATGTGGACGCTGGGTCTGGCCCTCTGGTTGTATGACCGAGATCGCAGAGCTACGGTTGAATGGCTTAGGCAGAAGTTCTCGGCGCGCCCAGAGATTGCTGAAGCAAACGTCGCGGCGCTGAATGCAGGACATGCGTTCGGTGAGACGGCCGAGATGCCTAGCTCGGCCGTGGGACACGGAATGGGCAGGGCCCATATGATGCCCGGCGAATACCGAGTGGCGACGGGTACTCATACTATCACACTCGGCTTGCTTGCAGGCGCCAGATCCGCTGGGCTGGAGATCTTTCTTGGATCGTATCCGATCACACCGGCATCCCCTGTTTTGCACATGATGGCAAACATGAAGAACCAGGGGGTGATCACATTTCAGGCCGAGGACGAGATTGCGGCGGTCTGTTCGGCAATAGGTGCCTCGTACGCCGGAGCACTCGGTGTCACTTCCAGCTCCGGCCCAGGAATCGCTCTCAAGACTGAAGCGATCGGCCTGGCAATAAGTGCTGAATTGCCGCTGATCATCGTCAACACGCAGCGAGCTGGCCCTTCGACAGGGATGCCCACCAAGGTGGAGCAGTCGGATCTTTACCAGGCCGTTTTCGGGCGCAATGCAGACTCGCCGTTGCCGGTGATTGCCGCATCAACGCCGTCGGATTGTTTCGCGGTTGCAGTCGAAGCTGTCCGACTGGCAACCAAGTATATGACTCCGGTTTTCGTACTCACCGACAGTTATCTCGCAAACGCCGCCGAGCCGTGGCGATTACCGAATCTCGAAGCGGTACCCGATCTGAGCGTCGTTTTTCTATCGGAATCAGAAGGGGGTTCGGCGCTTCAACGGAGGAATCCGCACACGTTGGCACGATCGTGGGTAAAGCCCGGGACAGCCGGGTTGGAGAACCGTACGGGCGGATTGGAAAAGGACGTCAGAACCGGCCACATCTCGTACGATCCAGACAATCACCAGTACATGACCGACACCCGTGCCGCCAAGATTGCCGGTATTGGAGCTGATATCCCGCTTCAAGAAGTATCTGTCGGAGCAGAATCTGGCCGGCTGGCGTTGGTTGGATGGGGATCGACGTTTGGTCCGATTCGGCAGGCAACAAAGCGGGCCCGGGAACGGGGGGTCGACGTATCACATGTTCATGTTCGCTATCTGAACCCGTTCCCCCCGAATCTGGGCGAGTTACTCGGTGGGTACGAGAAGATACTCGTTCCTGAGATGAACTCGGGGCAGCTGGTGACTATGCTTCGGAGCGAATACCTACTGCCGGCAGAGACCCTGTCCAAGGTTACCGGACAACCTTTCAAGGTTGTTGAAATCATGGATGCCATCACGGCAATTTTGGAGACATGACGATGTCGGGCGTTACTTCACCTGACAAACTGTTGCCCAAGGACTTCGCGTCCGACCAGGAGATAAGATGGTGTCCTGGATGCGGCGACTACGCGATCATCAAGGCTGTCCAAAAGGCCTTGTCTGAGCTCGAAGTCAGGCCTGAGAATACCGTATTCGTGTCAGGCATCGGGTGCGCCGCACGCCTTCCCTACTATCTGGCCACGTACGGATTTCACACGATCCACGGGCGAGCTCCCGCTGTCGCAACAGGAATCAAGCTCACTAACCCGGACCTAGATGTGTGGGTGGCCACAGGCGATGGAGATGGACTTAGCATCGGCGGCAACCATATGCTACACGCTCTGCGCCGCAACATCGATCTTCAGATCCTGCTGTTCAATAATGAGATCTACGGCCTGACCAAGGGGCAATACTCGCCCACGTCACGGAAGGGCACTAGATCTCCGTCTACTCCGTTGGGGTCTGTGGAACGTCCAGTGACTCCTGCGGAGTTCGCGTTAGGTGCCGGCGGAAGGTTCGTAGCTAGAGGCATTGATACCCAGCAGAATCGCCTCGTGCCGATACTCAAACGCGCTCACGGTCATCGTGGCGCATCTCTCGTACTCATCTATCAGAATTGTGTCGTGTACAATAAAGGGGCATTCGCGCACTTCACCGACAAGAAAAACGCCGCCGACTTTCAGCTGCATGTCGAGCACGGCCAACCGCTTCTCTTTGGGAAGAACGGTGAGCGTGGTTTACATCTGAAGCCAGGATGCCTAGGTCTCGAAGTGGTGGATGTCGGTGCGGGTGGAATCCCGGCTGAAGACGTGCTGGTGCACGACGAGACGAACCGGGCACTGGCGATGCAGCTCGCCAGTATAGAGCCCCCTGAATTCCCTATTGCCCTCGGCGTGCTATTCTGCGATCCAAGAGAATCGTACAATGAGTCCGTTCACGCTCAGATCAGAGAGGCACAGGCAGAATCTGGGGTGAAGGACCTTGCGACTCTGCTCCGTGATGGCCAAACCTGGGTGGTCGACGAGGAAGACTAACGGATCACGACACCTGCGTACGCAACCACATCCCGATCGTCGCCGGTCACCTGTCCGCTATGTCTGTAATCGACCACTTCCGCAAGAGATGCACCTAGTGATCGAGTGGCTTCGAGAACTACCGCAGCAGGGGCTCTACCGCACATGCTGACGTGACGGTCCTGGCAATAGGATAAAAGGCCTTCCGCGTCGAAGCGTTCGATGGCTTCTAGTGCACCCCTGTCTTTTGCCGCAGCCGCTTGAGCCGACTCGAAATGCGTCATGTCGGAGGATGCCAGGAGCAGAACCTCGTGGGGCCATTCCGACACCGTGGCGGAGAGCGCAACCGCTAGTTCTCTGCAGCGATCCCAGTCGTCCCACGCCAAAACCAGCGGAGCAATCTCAGTTTCGGGTGCTAGAGATGCCAGGAAGGGTAGTTCGACCTCCACGGCGTGCTCATACGCGTGGGCTGCCGGATCATGTGCCACGAGCTTTGTAGCCGACTCGAGCTGCGAAAGGAACTCGTCTGCCACCTTCAGCTGCCCGAGTGGGGTATCAAATGCACCACTGTTCCATGCCGCGGCCCCTCCCGGGTGACTCGCCTTACCTGTGTGGTTAGGCGCCAGTATTACGACAACGCGAGGGATTACGACTCGTTTGAACACGTGAGCGGCACACTCTCCGGAATAGATGAGGCCGGCATGAGGAGCGATCGCGCCGAACGCGGGCTCTGGCTCGGCATCCACCGCCGCAAGCATGCCCTCGACCATTGATCTCAGTTCTGATTCTGAACCTGGGTAGAACCGCCCAGCAACGGCTGGCTGTCGCACCGACGCACTTGGAGATGTCATTTGGCCACCCCACTGACGAGTCATCGAATCCAAATAGCGTAGTTTGGCTGAATCTGGCAACCCGGTACACCTGACTGTAGATGATGTTGCTGCGGATAAACGCGGAGAAACGCGGACAACAGGGGGATTTGAGTTCCCCACCCAACCCTATCAACAACTCCGCGTTCGTCCGCGTGCCTCTGCGTCTTTTCCGCGGCCAAATACCGCAGATCTAATCCAAATCCTCCTGAAGTGCTGCTCTCTGCTCCTCCGATAGGGTGGTCTCACACTCGATACCTGGCAGATCGACTCCGATCGCGGTCGGTGCGGTGCTCCCTACCGGGAACTTGATGTACTGAACCGATGACAGTCGGTCCCTACCCCGTTGACCCTCGTCAAAACTTGGCCGGACTTTCGTTCCGTCAGGCAACAATGCGTGGAGGTGCTCCGGCAACTCGAGCCACTCACGGAGTTTTACGTCGCGATCCTCGACATCTTCGATCTCAATCAGCAGTGAGCACCCGAGCTCGCCATCTCCGCCGAGCAGGCCGTTGTACGTTTTCAGTTCGTGCTGAATGGCGTCTTCCCTCACGATCTTCTCGACCCGCATCATCTC